>NZ_PCYR01000027.1:0-21211 GCF_002553805.1 Lactobacillus sp. UMNPBX19 | reverse complement strand
TAAAGAAATAAATTTAAGGAATCATTCATCCTTACACAAACTATTTTACAGTCTCGAAATAATGGATTGGCTTAAGAAGGACAGTTTTCATCATGATGATTTACCAAGAACTACAATGTTTTTAGGTTTTGTTGCTTCATTGCTTGCGGCAGTAATATCTATATTTAAAGGTTAAATATTTAGATTATATAATATAATTGTATAGTATAAATTGATCCATATCTAATTTTAATAATTGTGAGGTTTATAAATGGTTAAAGAAATTGATATAAAAAAATATAAGAAATTTGCAGATAAGACGATTAAATTTGAAAAAAGTTTAAACGCAATTTCTGGAACCAATGGAACTGGCAAATCCTCGCTTTTATATATTATTAGTAATGCGTATAAGCGTGTTAATAAAAGATGTGCTTGGATAAAAGATGAAAATTGTTTAAGTATTATTAATAGTATTAACTCTGAAGTAAATCCTAAAGTAGAATCATTAACACGTGAGAGTATGGATTATGTAGATCCAGCTCAAGGTATTAAAGGTAATTTATTTAAGGTTAAATATTATGATCATAATGAATTGGAATTTAGAAGACATAATTCTCCTAAAAATTCTAGATATGCTATAAAACCAATATATAAAAATAATTCTCATGATAAATTACCACAGTGTCCTATTATATATTTAGGACTATCTCGATTAATTCCATATGGCGAATATGATAGTGAAAAAAATCCTGTTTCATCAGTAAGGAATAGGTTACCTGAAAAATATCAAACTGAATTGAACGATCTGTACAATGAATTTACCCATTATAAAATAAATTCTATTAATGTACAGAAATTAGGCGATATAAAAACTAGAACACAATTTAAAAGTGATATTAAAGGTGTAGATTCGAATACTATTTCAGCAGGTGAGGATAATTTATATATAATTTTGACCGCTTTAGTATCATTACATTATTACTTTGACTCAATTGATAGTAAAAAAACGATTGAAAGTATATTATTAATTGACGAATTGGATGCAACTTTGCATCCATCATTTCAAATAAAACTATTGGAAAAAATGAGAGAGTATGCTCATGAATATAAAATTCAAATAGTTTTTACTACACACAGTTTATCTGCTTTGGAAAACTCTTTGCTAAATAAAGACAATGTTATATATTTGATAAATCAAGTAACCAATGTTGATGTGATGTCTGATCCAGATATTTATAAAATAAAAATGCATTTGAATACTTTGACAACAAACGATATTTATCAAGATAAAGTTATACCTGTTTTTACCGAGGATGAGGAAGCCAGGTTTCTATTAGATAGATTGTTTGAATATTTTCAAAATCAAGAAGAATTTAAAAATTTTATTGAAGTTAAACGATTCTTTCATCTAGTTAAAGCAAATTTGGGAGCAAATAGTTTAAGAGATATTTTTAAGGATAATAAACTTCTAAAGAATACCATGAAAGCTATTTGTATATTAGATGGTGATCAAAATGTAGATAAAGATAAAATTTATGGCATTATTGCTTTACCTGGTAAAAATCATTTTAAAGGAGAGACAGGAAAATCTCCAGAAAAACTTTTATTTGATTATGCTGAAGAGTTATTTAATAAGGATAATAATTTTTGGAGTAATAATACAATTAGCAGTAGAGGCTATAGTAAAGAATGGTATCTTGATAAAATAAAGGTTCCTATAGATAAATTTGAAAAAGAAGAAAAGAATGGTAAAAATAAGGAAAAGAAACGCCAATTTAATAAAAAATTGTTTAACGATCAGCGAGACTTCTTTGATTTACTATTTAAAAATTGGCTAAATAACTCTGAACATGAGTCAATGATTAGAAAATTTTATTATGATTTAAGGGAAATGTTTAAAAAAGTTGCTCCCTATAATGGAATCGATAAAAATCTATGGCAATAATTATTTTTACATATTTAGATTTTGTATAAGAGAGGCCCAAAATGCCAATAACTCAATCTCCTCTACGTTATCCAGGAGGGAAAACGCAATTAACTACATACGTAAAGCATTTATTGAAGGTTAATGGTATTTCAGGTACATATATTGAACCTTTTGCTGGTGGCTTTGGTGTAGGATTAGAACTTTTATATTCTAATGTGGTTTCAAATGTTGTAATAAATGACTTGGACCCATCAATATTTGCAATTTGGAATGCTATTTTAAATCAAACAGATGATTTTATTCATTTAATACAAACAACACCCGTGAATATTTATGAATGGAAATTACAGCAGAAAATTAGAGAAAAGACAAAAAGTAATCCTAATTCCATTGATAATGGTTTCGCTTCTTTTTTCTTAAATAGAACAAATGTAAGTGGAATTATTAATGGTGGTCCTATAGGAGGAAAAACGCAGAGTGGAAAATATAAATTAGATTGTAGATTTAATAAAAAGGCTCTGATTAAAAAAATAAAAAAAATTGCGTCACATAAAGACAGAATCACTTTAAAAAATCTGGATGCAAATAAATTTATAGTCCAAGAGATACCTAAATATTCTAAGAAAGATACTTTTATCTTTTTTGATCCGCCTTATTACACTCAAGGTAAAAATCTATATTTATCTTTTGTAAATAAAGATGAGCATAAAAAATTAGCTCAAAACATTTTAAATCTATCAGATTATAAATGGATAACGACATATGATATCGAAGAGGAAATCTTAAAACTCTATCACCCTTATGTTAAGACTTATACATATAGATTAAACTATTCTGCTAATAAGAAAAGAAAAGCCAAGGAATATATTTTTATTAACAATAATACTAAAGCAGAATCATTTGAAAAAGTAAAATTGGATCGAGTTTGATTCTTTTCTAAAAAGCACCTCTGTATTATGAGATGTTTTTTATTATGGTAGTTTTTATGTTTGTGTGAAACATATAATATTTATTGATATAATTTAGATGTTTGTAAAGTATAGCTCCAATAATCTCGTGAGTAGAGGTTATTGGAGCTTTTTGCGTGATATAGATAGGATTTTTTGATGGATATACAGATGAACATACAACATGGAAAGGCTTATAAACAGAGACATCGACCTATTTGCGGTATATATGCCTTTCTAAATGGAATCTTACATGATGATGACCAAAAAGAAAAACTTCAAAAATGTTATGTAAATAAAATAGCAAATCAAATATGGGACATGGCTTTAAGTTCCATAAGTTTGAATAATACAAATAAATATAATCGTATCCTTGATAAGAATGATATTTTAAAGGATTATTCTTTAGTTGGGGAATTTTATGATTCGGTTACTTTAGTTAATTTTTTTATACAAAAACATGACTCAATTATAAAGTTGTTACAACAATATAGTTTAGACATTAATTATGAAATTACTGATAATTTTAAGCATAAGAATTTAGAACTATATGATGATCAAATAAAAGAAAATTGTTTTTATTTAATTCCTATAAATTCGAATAGAGGATGGGGTAAAAATAAAAACAATATGCATTGGATCTGCTATAAAAAGTGCGATAAAAATCTTGTCATTTTCAATAGTGGAGATGAAGTGACAGAAAAAAGAGCTAAGAGAAATGCTGCCTTATGTAAAAGTACTATACGTAGTAAGTATATTTTAAATACTTATGAATTATTAGAAGTATGGAAAAATATGTATAATCGTGAGACTGATTATAGAAATAAAAAGAACTTAGAATTATATTTTGACTTTTACAAATGGAAACCTAAGTTATTGGTAAAATTTTTTAAAAAACATACTACGAAATATCCTTCCAATTATTGGGATAGAATTGATAAGATAAACAAAGGATGTAAATATTCTTTTGAGAAAAGTAATTTCAATATAGTAAAAGTAACTATTAAATGAAGTTAGATAGTTAAGAATGTGCAAATTTATTACTAATATGGCGATTTGATGGAAAAAGAAAGCTTTGAAGATCAGTTTAAGAAACTAACTTTATCTGAAATAGATGATATTATATCTAAATATTCCGATTATCCAATGAATAAAACTATTAGATTACATGTTTTTTATGATCAGAATAAGGATAAGCCGATAAAAATTTCTGTAACTAATCAAGATAGAAAAAATATGAATGAGTTTGCCGAGTTTAGACATAATGCTTATGCAGCATATTCAATTTTTGATATTGAAAAACAAGCTTTTGATTTATTGATGAATCAGAAGCCGGAATTTCCACCTAAAGCTCCAGATATTAGTAATAAGCTAATACTAGATTATATTTCAGATGCAAGGGTCTTTATAGATTCAACAACAAATTGGGTGAAGAAAAATATTCCAGATTACTTTGATAAATGGGACAATATTAGAAAAGATTTGTATTCAACAAGTGCGTCTTACAGAATATGTTATCATTTGAGAAATTATGTACAGCATAAGATGTACGTACCAACAGAAGCAGTATCAGTATTTTCTTCTAATACAGTAGATTACATGTTGGATATAGATAATTTATTGGAAGATAGCCAGTTTGTAAATAAAGTGAAATTACCAAATGATTATTTTAAAGATAAGAGTCATATGTACTTAAAGGGGCATGTAGTTGAAGAGACTGTCAAATCTTTTGTGTAAATAGTTCTTTCTCGCAAATTGATTTTTTAATTATTTATTCAAAATAAGATTCTAAGGTATCCTGAACCTGACCAAAGCCTTTATGAATTCGGTTGAAATAGCGGTCATTGTAGCTCATTGCCTGGATGCCAATAAATGCATCAAGCGACTGTTCAGTTGGAAATTCTGCCTTAGGCTTAGCTTTACGCTTGATGACGTTGTTAAAGGATTCAATCATATTGGTGGAGTAAATTGAAGCCCTGATCTGCTTAGGATAGCTGTAAAAGACCAGCAGATCAGGTTCAATCTCTTTGAGATTTCTGATGACATGGTTGTACGCTCTGTTCCACTTGTCATAGAAGGCGTGCAAGACTTTGATCGCAGCTTCTTTATCTGGCTGTTGATGGATTTGCTTGAATTCATTCATGATCGTTTCGCGATCATCTACGCGTACTTTAGCGCAGATATTGCGCATGACATGAACTAGACAGCGTTGAAAATGAGCTTGGGGATATGTCTTTTCCAGTACCGTCTTCATGCCCACAACGCCATCTGAAAGAAAGAGCTCAACCTGTTCTAGACCGCGAGACTTCATGTCTTGAAGCATTTCCGTCCAATTCTCGACGTTTTCGCTGGGAGCAATGCGGTAATCGATGACTTCCTTGTGGCCATTAGGCTTGATGCCAATGGCAATATAAACTGCTTCACGATCAAAGGTTATGCGACGCAAAGGAATGTAGGTAGCGTCCAAATAAACGCAGAAGAACTTGTCACTGAGTTTGCGCTGATGATAGGCCTCGACTTTTGGAATCATCTGCTTGGAGATGTTAGATACCTGAGCTGGGCTGTAATGACTGCCATACATCTTTTCAATCAAGTCGGCTATTTCTCTGGTGGTTACGCCTTTGGAATATAGCTTGATAATCATGCTTTCCAAGACATCGGAGTGCTGCTTGTAGTCAGGGAGCGTGTGCTGATGAAACATGCCGTTGCGGTCCCTAGGCACTTGAATTTCAATCTCGCCAAATTGCGTATCAACTTTGCGGAAGTAAGCACCATTGCGTGAATTGCCTGTATTCCAGCCAGCTCTGGCATAAGGATCATAGCCTAAAAACGCAGTCAGCTCAGCTTTCAATAGGTCATTAACTGCTTGCTGGAGTTCTTTGCGCAATAAATCGTTTATTTTGTCTTGATTGAATAGAGCTTGTGCCATATTTTTGGTAAAATCATTCATGAAGGAGTTCTTCTTTCTGTATGTGTTTTTTGTTCAAACCAATCATACGAGAAAGGAACTCCTTTTTCTAATGTTTTAAGAAATTAATTTAAGGAATTATTCATCCTTACACAAACTATTGTACGGTCTCATATTTTTTTAGTATAGATAAATTTGATTTGATAATATGATATACTACAAATGTTCAAAAATACAAAGGAAACAAATAATATGAACACAAAAGAAATAGAAGTATTAAGAACAATAAAACCAGGTATTAGCCAAAGAGATTTAGCTAAAAAGCTTAATATCTCACTTGGAAAAGTTAATCAGATAATTAGTGAATTAAAAAGGCAAAGATTTATAGACCAAAATAACAATATTACTACTAAGGCCGAAATATATTTTGAGTCTCATCATCCAAAAAATGCAATTATTCTTGCAGCAGGATATGGAATGAGAATGGTGCCTATTAATACTGAGGAACCAAAAGGATTGTTGGAAGTTAAAGGTGAAACTTTAATTGAACGCTTGATTAAACAATTACATGAAGTGGGAATTAAAAATATCGAAATTGTAGTCGGCTTTATGAAGGAACATTATGAGTTTTTAATTGATAAATATCATGTCAATTTAGTTGTTAATTCTCATTATAAGGATTGGAATAATATCTACTCTTTATTTTTAGTTAATAATGTCATATCTAATACTTATGTTCTCCCTTGTGATGTATGGTTTAAAACTAACCCATTTTCTACCGTTGAAGATGAATCATGGTATTTATTTGGGGAAGAAATAGTAACGGGTTCGGATTGGCAAGTTAAAAATAATGGTAAGGTGCGTTTTAAAGCATCAAATGGAAATAAAATGATTGGTCTTGCATATATAAATAGTACGCATGGAAAAATTGTTTCAAAAAGACTAGAAGAAATGATTAAAAAGGAGCGTCATACTTCTTTCTGGGAAGATGTTTTAGAGGATAAAAAGACGTTCTTGCTCAATGGTAAAGTTATTTCTGATGATTCACATGCTGAAATTAATTCTTATGAACAATTGCTAGATTTAGATTCAGGATCAACGCATTTAAAAAATAACGCAATTGAGATTATCGAACAAGTTTTAAAGGTAAATAAAAAAGATATTCATAATATTCATACTTTAAAAAAAGGAATGACAAATAGATCTTTCATTTTTACAGTTAATAATAAAAGATATATTATGCGGATTCCTGGTGAAGGAACAGATAAGCTAATCGATCGAAAAGAAGAGTATGATGTTTACCAGAAAGTGAAAACAGAGCCATATACTGAAAAAATATTATATTTAAATCCAGATAATGGATACAAAATATCTGAATTTCTAGAAAATACTAGAAATAGTGATGCAAATAATTTTCAAGATGTTAAAAATAGTATGAGTGTCTTACGACAATTTCATAAGCAAAACTATCAAGTTAATCATACTTTTGACATTTGGAGGCAGATAGATCTTTATGAAAGTCTTAGAAATACAGATTCAGCTTATCGAGATTATTCAGAAACAAAGAACAATGTTCTTAAGCTAAAAAAATTTATTGAAGATAATATTGATAGATGGTCTTTATGTCATATAGATGCCAATTCAGATAACTTCTTGATTGATCAGAACGAAAATGTATTTCTTATCGATTGGGAATATGCTGGCATGCAGGATCCAGATTTGGATATTGCAATGTATGCCATTTATGCTGGCTATAATAAAGACAAAATTGATGAACTAATAGATATTTACTATGAAAATAAATGCAAAGATAATATTAGACATAAAATTTATGCTTATGTTGCTGTAGGAGGACTACTGTGGAGTAACTGGTGTGAATATAAGCAATCATTAGGACTAGATTTTGGCGAATATTCAATCGCACAATATCGTTATGCCAAAGAGTACAGTAAATTAGTTTTAAAGTATTTGGAGAAGAAGAATGACTAAATTAGATAATGCAATAATAATGGCAGCTGGTTTAGGAACCAGAATGAGACCATTAACTAATGAGACGCCTAAACCCTTAGTAAAGGTAAATGGAACTAGAATGATCGAAAGTATTATTCAGGCGTTGCATCGAGAAAATATAAATGACATTACAATTGTAACGGGATATTTAGCAGATAAGTTTGATTTCTTACCCCAAAAGTATGCTGGTGTTAAGTTGATTAATAACCCATATTTTAACAAGTATAATAATATTTCTTCTCTGTATGTAGCTAGAAAAGAGTTAAAGAATACAATCATTTTAGATGGTGATCAATTAATCTATAATCCAGGAATTTTAAGTGCTGATTTTGAAAAATCAGGTTATGCAGGAAGTTTAATTAACGAATGGTCAGATGAATGGATAATGCATACCGATAACGAAGGTAGAGTTATATCTTGTGATCGAGATGGTGGTGACCAGGGTTGGCGACTATACAGTGTTTCTAAATGGAATGCTAATGATAGTGCTATGTTAGGAGAACTTGTAGAAAAGGAATTTGAAAATAAGAACTATGATATTTATTGGGATGACGTTCCAATGTTTATCTATGCTGATAAGTTTAACCTTTCTGTACATAAAATAAATAAAGAAGATATCGTTGAAATTGATAGTATTGAAGAATTAGCTGATATAGATTCTTCTTATAAGAAATATGTAAAGTAAGATGAAGAAAAAAATTTCAAAAATAGATCTTTCGTTGATCTCTATTCCTTTGTTATCGGTTTTACTTTTAAGTTGTATATTTCTTATTTTCCCCAATGAATCAAAAAGTTTCTTAGTAAATATTCGTTCGGAAATTAATAAATATTTCTCCGGTTATTACCTTTGGGTAGGAATTCTATTTTTATTAAGTACGTTGGTCTTAGCTTTTTCACCATTAGGAAATATAAAAATAGGAAAGGAAAACGATAAACCAATTTATCCAACTCTTAAATGGGGGATGATGATTTTTACCTCTACAATGTCAGCGGATGTCATTTTTTATTCCTTGTGTGAGTGGATGATGTATATTGGAGAGCCGACTATTCAAAGCAAAAAGAATCCATTTGAGTGGTCGCTGACGTATTCATTATTTCACTGGGGTCCGATTGCATGGTCATTTTATATTATGTTGGCAGTTGCATTTGGATATATGCTCTATGTGTCTCAAAACAAAAAACAGAAATTCTCAGAAGCATGTCGACCAATTTTTGGAAATTTAATTGATGGTATTACGGGTAAAGTAATAGATTTAATTGCGATTTTTTCTCTAGTGGCAGCAACAGCTACTACTTTTTCAATGTCCCTTCCTTTATTAGCTCAAGTTGCGAAAACTTTGTTTCATGTAGGAACTGTACAAACCTGGTCTTTAATTTTAATGGTATTGATAGTCATAATTTATTTATCAGTTTCTTTACTTGGCTTAAAAGCAATGAGCCGTTTTTCGGTAATAGCTTTCTCTATGTTTGGACTTTTATTATTATATGTCTTACTTGTAGGAGGTGGAGTGAGTTCTGACTTTGTGGCAGGAGGAGCTGCAATAAGAAATTTAACTACTAATTTTATTTCTTTAGCACTGCCAAATAAAATTAATAGTTTTACTCAAAATTGGACTGTGTATTATTGGTCTTATTGGATTGTTTGGTGTGTTGCTACTCCATTTTTTATTGGAAGTATTAGTAAAGGAAAAAAAATTTGTGAAATTATTCTAGGTGCATATTTTTGGGGGTTGAGTGGCACTTTCTTATCCTTTATTATTTTGAGTAATTTTGGGATTAGAGAACAAATTCGCGAAATTATCAATGTTACAGCCTTATTAAGCAAAGACGTTTCTTATCCGGTAATCATAACTACTCTTTTTAGAACTTTACCTCATTACGAATGGGGATTAATTATCCTTAGTGGAGCAATGATAGGATTGTACTGCACAGTTTTTGATTCCATAACGATGGTCATTTCCAAATACTCGTACAAGAATTTACTTGTAGAAGAAACTCCAAGTAAAAAAATGAGAGCATTTTGGTCAATTGCTTTTAGTATTTTTCCTTTAGTACTGATTCTGACTGGGGAGTCTGTTTATAATATTCAATCAGTGGCTATTATTGCTGCACTACCAACTAGTATAGTTATGATTTTAATTGTAATTAGTTTTTATAAGAGTTTGCTTGGGCGGAAGAAAAATTGAATAAAGGTGTTGGAATGATTAGAAGAATAAAAAAGGTCATTAGAAAATTACCATTAAGAGTACAGAAAAAAGACACATTTCATTAAATTCAGATCAGTATAAGTGGGCGTTTTTGAATTGTTTATGCATTTTTCCAATTGTCATGTCGATTTTGTTAATTCCTTTGGCCTATAAGGAAAATGCATTGTCTTTTTTTAAAAGTTTTAATAATGGTTTTGCGTGGAAAGACTATCTGTCTACAGTATTTTATGTATACTATTGTTGTGCTTTAATTTATATTTTAATAACAATATTTTATATAGAAAATATCCATCTGCATGTTGATTTGATAAAAAACTATTAACGTTAGCGTTACCTATATATCTGATTGTGGGTTGGGGAAATTCGTTACCTACATATTTAATTGAAAAATGGAAAAGATTTTTTTGCTTAAGTATTGAAAGTAGACAATCTTTTTTTATTTTAGTAGCAGCCGAATTAACTATTAGCTTTCTATTTTCAGAAGTTTTTGAATATATGAATACACGAGCTGAAGGAAGATGGTATGTGATTAAACCTTGGCAGTGGGGAATAGATTTTACAAATTGGATATATTACTTAAGCTATGGAATATTTACCTATAGTGTGCTGCTAATTAATTATCTAAAATGTTGGTTTTATCCTATAGCAGCTATAATATGTGTTTTATTACTACTTGGAGTAGCCATGTTACTTCCTTGGAACAGAAAAAGCATAAATTATTTAATATCATGTGAAATGGCCATTATGACAGCTAATATGTTTGATCATAAGTTAATATATTTATCAATGTATGGTTGTGTATTATTATCATTGTATTTGACAGAACAATTGCAAATATGGATTAAAAGATTTATAGATAAAACAACAGCGCAAGAGCAGAGACAGTATGTGAACAGCATTATAAGATACTCGCTGTCTGGTTATGGGGCTATAGGGATGATAATATTATTCATAATTACCTTACTAAAACATGGATTGTGATATAACAAATGCTTAATTTTGATGAAGAAGTAATGAGTATAGCGTTATATTAATTAGTTTTTTAGTAAGAAGAGTAGTGAATAACTGAATGAGGCATTAAAATACTGTGAAAATATGATGCCTTTTAGCTTATTTACAGATTGATTATAATTCTTACCGTTTATATCTATATTGAGCGACCAAGTAGGTACACCAACTTATACTTTTGATTTATCTAGCTTATTGGTAAACATGATTGAAACTGATAAGTACGGATACTACCATGCAACTAATGCTGAATTACCAGCAAGTGAAGGCGACTATGACGAAAATGGTACTAAGACCGGCTATATTTCTTGGTACGATTTCACTAAAGAAATCTACCGCCAAGCAGGCTACAAGACTAAGGTAACTCCTGTAACTACTGAAGAATATGGCTTATCAAAGGCTGTTCGTCCATTTAACTCTCGCTTAGACAAGAGTAAGTTAGAAGAAAACGGCTTTAAGCCACTTCCAACTTGGCCAGATGCTATCAGCCGCTACTTAGATATTTTAAAGGTCGACGGCTTCTTTGATGAGTTGGGGAAGTAAGTTTTTAACTAAATAATACCGAATGAAAGGCTAAGCATTGTGCTTGGTCTTTTTTGGTGGGGAAATTTTTCAAGTATAATTTTATAGAAACATTTCTATTGAAATTTGTAGCGGTAAACTATAAACTATACTTAACAGATCAAGTTTAGAGGCCGTAGGAGTCAGGTTCTAAACTAAAGAAAGTCTTGGTATAATTTTTATATCAAGACTTTTCTTTTTGGAGATTTTTAGATGGAAGATACAAAACCTTTTAAAACTTATCGACAACAATTATGCATACTTAGAGCACGTGGATTAGAAGTCCCGACTGATGGGAAAGCTAAACAGGCTCTAGAAAGAATAGGCTATTATACTTTAATTAAACATTTGTTTTTAGCAAGAGATTCATATGGTAATATTATTCATCCAGAAAAGTTTATTCCGGGAGTTAGTTTCAGAGAAATAGTTGCTTTATATGATTTAGATAAAGAATTAACGTCTATTCTTTATGATGGACTCGTAGCTTATGAGATAACTTTGGGTGCAGAAATTTCATATTTTAACTTTGACGGATGCTATCAAGCCACTACTTAGACGTTTTAAAAGATGACCGCTTCTTTGATGAGTTAGAGAAGTAATTTGAATTAGGTTAAATATAGAAGAAAGAGCAGGCTCTTTTTGGTATGATAGATTATTTTAGACAAAAATAATAAAGAAGTGGGGAAATATCTGTGAATGAAAACTTTTTATTTATGAAATAGTTTCTTGTTAGTAATTAGAGATTGAGTTAAAACTATTAATAGTTATTGTAGGAGATAGTATGGTTGAAAATCAACGGGCTAATAAAACTAGAGCCGGCTTTACGTTTCAAGATTTAGCAGCAATAGTTTTATTTATTGATAATTTTGATGAATTAAAAAGTATCAAAGCAGAGGGAAATAAAGAAGATATTGACGTAGAACTTCTTGATGGTAATTGGATATATGCTCAGGCTAAGATGATCACAGATCCAATTAATTCAAAAAAAGCATATAGAAGACGCAGAATGAGTGAATCGTTTACGTCACTTTGTAATAATTTATTTAAGTCTGAACAGCCTGTTTCTAATATTGTCTATATTTCGAATTGTAAAGATCCAATAGGTGAGGAAGATACACCTACTAAATCTACTTATTCTATTTATCCGTTGAAATTTAATCAGCTTGCAAATGTTACACAAAAAAGAATAGAAAATATGTTGGGAAAGAAAATAGAGAGTGATTATCTAAAGGAAAAAAACAAATCGAAAGAAGAAGTATTAGATACTTTGAAAAGAACATTTGGTGTTCAGATAATTCCTTTTGATCCACGATATAAATATGAAGATAAGTTTAAATCGGTTCAAAATTATGTAAACAATTTCCTAATAAGTAGAAATTTAATGCAAAATGCTAGCTTAGATATTATGAGAAATTGGCACGATTTATTTAGAGAAAATAGTGAAAGTTATTCTAATAATAAAGTTTTAACTAAGAAAGATTTGCTTTGGATTATTGTAGTAATTGAGTGTAATCAACCATTTAATACAGATGTATTAGCGGCTAAATTAAAAGTTGATGTCGCTATTATGGACGGAATAATAATGAGATTTAGGGAAGTTTTTGACTATATAAGTGAACGATTAGAATTTTGTTCTAGAATTTGGACAGATGAAGAAGAATATATTACAAATAATTCTTCAAATAATATATATGATTTTATAAATAGTTCTTGGCAGAGTTATGCGAATTTATTTAAAGTTGAAAATGTGTCGGCTGAGGATCAAGAAATTTTAACTAAGGTAGCACTGTATAGAGTGTTGACTAAAAAAAATACAATTAAGAATATTATGGAAACAGGTAATGTGAATGTGGATTAAACAAATTGAATATGATGGTGGACTAGATTATAAAGGAAAAATAATTTTTGATAGAAAAAGTATTATTAGTAGTAAATATAATAAAAAGGGGAAAAGTACTTTATTAAGAGTAATTCTTTATGCATTGGGATTTGAAGTTGTAAGGACAAATGGAATTGCCAATTTAGACTTAAAAACAAATATAAAAATTTTAACTGACGATTTAGAAGAGATACAAATTTTTAGAAATAACGAAAAAGTAATACTAGAAGAAAGTTCTAGTGATAGAAAACGAGAACTACATTTACCAGAGGATCAGGAAGTATTGCAATCTACTTTTTTTGATTTTAACAATGGAAAATTGTTAGAAAACTTCTTAGGCACTTTTTATTTTGAACAAGGTAGAGGATATTCTTTAATTAATAATGGAGTAGTTACACCGAAAAATCGTTTTAACTTAAAAGAATTAGTCACACAATTAGTACCTGAAGTAGAAGAAAAGTTAAAGGAAATAGAGAAAAAAGAAATTACAATTAGAAGAAATAAAGCAGCAATAAATGCAATAAATGCAGTTCTTAAGGATAACGATAATTTTATAGAAGAAGATAATCAAGATGAAATAACTATTCAAAATATAAATAGTTTAAAGTTTAAATTAAAACAGCTTAAAAGAAAAAAGCGTACGATTCTGGAATCGATTGAAGATAATAATAAACTTTTAGAATATATTGGTAAATTAAAATTACGATTAAGATTATCAGATAAAAGTGTAGTAGTAGTTACGTCAGATAAAATAGAAGGAATGGAAAATATATCAAACTATTTAATAAGTGAAAAAACAGTGGTTAATAATCAAATAAAAGAAACAAAACAGTTAATATATAAAAATGAAGAGGCTATTAAGAAAAAATATACGAACCGAGATATTGCGAAATTTTCTATTCCACAAGCTTTTAATTTTGAAAAAAATAAAGCTATGCTGAAATATTTAAATAAACAAGATGAAGAGCTTGCTTTACAAAAGAAAGAGTTATTAAGAAAAAATAGCTATCAAGAATTACAAGATAGAATTTATAAATTGTATACTGAATATGCAAGTGAGCTAAATATCTCAAATTGGCTAAAAAATGGAATTTTCTCAAGTAAAAACATTTCGGGTCTTACGGGTACAGAACAAGAATTTACGGCAATATCAATTCGATTAGCAGCTTTGAAATTAATTGAGGAGTTTACAAAAGTTAATTTACCAATTATTTTGGATTCACCATTTCAAGAATTGGATACTAAAAACAAAAAATTATTAGTTGATTTTTTAGAAAATGAATTTTCTGAAAAACACCAATTTATTATAACTTCAGTGAATAAAGAAATTCCTAATGATATCTATAATCATTGGCAAATTATTACTTTGGATTAAAAATAGAAAATTTAAGTATTAATATAGCACTAGTTTTAATTTCTATTTTTTACAAGGATTGATTTAGAAAAGAAATATAGCGTTATATTTATGTAAAAATCTTGTTAATTATGTATTATAAATATTTAGCAACAGAAAACAGTATAGAGCTATTTTGTGAGAGATTGGCACTAGAATATGCCTATTTTTTGGTATAATTTTATATTTTTGAAGTTCTGTATCTAGTTTATAAGATTACCTTTAATTAGATATTGCGGTCGCAACTCTCGTAGGTATGGAGATGGAAATGCATTATTTCCAGTTGAGTAAAATATCTTTAGGGATTGTCACAATCTAACGATAAATAATTTTTTATAAGAACTAAATAGCTAAAAATAGGTATTTGGTTCTTTTTCTTTTATAGATTATTTTATTGAACATACAGTATGTTACTAATGAAAAAACACCGCGGTTTAGATAATTACGATAGCATTCAAATTTTTATCCATTTAAGTTGAAAAACATTTAGTTAGTAGTTTTAGATGGTTGTTAGATCAATGAATGCTAGTTAAAAGAGTTACTCACATTATTTTTAAAGTTGTAAGAAAGCGCTTTTGTGAATTTTAAAGGAGGTCCCAAATGACTAAAGTTAAAGACGACTATATCGTAGGATTAGACATTGGTACTGATTCATGTGGATGGGTAGCAATGGATTCTGACAATGATATCCTCAAACTCCAAGGTAAAACAGCAATTGGATCACATTTATTTGAGGCTGGAAAATCAGCAGCTGATCGGCGTTTGTTTAGAACAACCCATCGAAGAATAAAAAGAAAAAGATGGCGTTTGAAATTATTAGAGGAATTTTTTGATCCTTATATGGCAGAAGTAGATCCATATTTCTTTGCTAGGTTGAAAGAATCGGGCCTTTCTCCATTAGATAAAAGAAAAAACGTATCTTCAATTGTTTTTCCAACTTCTGCTGAAGATAAGAAATTTTACGATGATTATCCTACTATTTACCATCTTCGGTATAAATTAATGACAGAAGATGAAAAATTTGATTTAAGAGAAGTCTATCTAGCAATTCATCACATTATTAAATATCGTGGGAATTTCTTATATAATACATCGGTAAAAGATTTTAAAGCATCAAAAATTGATGTAAAAAGTAGCATTGAAAAATTGAATGAGTTATATGAAAATTTGGGTTTAGATTTAAATGTTGAGTTTAATATCTCTAATACAGCAGAAATTGAAAAGATTATTAAAGATAAACAAATTTTCAAAAGAGATAAGGTTAAGAAGATAGCAGAATTATTTGCTATCAAAACTGATAATAAAGAACAAAGTAAACGTATAAAAGACATTTCTAAACAAGTAGCCAATGCTGTTTTAGGCTATAAAACAAGATTTGACACTATAGCACTAAAAGAAGTTAGTAAAGATGAATTATCAGACTGGAATTTTAAGCTTAGCGATATCGATGCAGATAGTAAATTTGAAGCATTAATGGGTAACCTTGATGAAAATGAACAAGCTATTTTGTTAACTATTAAAGAATTGTTTAATGAGGTTACTCTGAATGGAATTGTTGAAGACGGAAATACTTTGTCTGAATCAATGATTAAGAAATATAACGATCATTGTGATGATTTAAAATTGCTAAAGGAAGTTATTGATAATCATATTGATCAAAAGAAAGCCAAGAAATTAGCATTAGCCTATGATTTATATGTCAATAATCGTCATGGACAATTATTACAAGCAAAGAAAAAGCTGGGAAAGATCAAGCCTGGATCAAAAGAAGATTTTTATAAAGTAGTTAATAAAAATTTGGATGATTCTCAAGCATCTAGAGAAATAAAAAAGAAAATAGAACTAGATTCCTTTATGCCAAAACAAAGGACTAATGCTAACGGTGTAATTCCTTATCAATTACATCAATTAGAACTGGATAAAATTATTGAAAATCAGAGTAAGTATTATCCATTCTTAAAAGAGATTAATCCTGTTTCGTCACATTTGAAAGAAGCACCGTATAAGCTAGATGAGTTAATCAGGTTTAGAGTTCCATATTATGTCGGTCCATTAATTTCGCCAAATGAATCTACAAAAGATATTCAAACAAAGAAAAATCAAAATTTTGCATGGATGATTCGAAAAGAAGAGGGGCAAATAACACCATGGAATTTTGATCAAAAAGTTGATCGTATTGAATCTGCTAATAAGTTTATTAAGCGGATGACAACTAAAGATACTTACTTATTTGGTGAAGATGTCTTGCCTGCTAATAGTCTCCTTTACCAAAAATTTATGGTGTTAAATGAGCTTAATAATATCAGAATTAATGGTAAGCGAATATCAGTGGATTTGAAACAAGAAATATATGAGAACTTGTTTAAGAAACATACCACTGTAACGGTAAAGAAATTAGAAAACTATCTAAAAGAAAATCTTAATTTGGTTAAGGTTGAAATTAAAGGATTAGCCGATGAGAAGAAGTTCAATTCTGGGTTAACTACGTATAATAGATTTAAAAATTTGAATATTTTTGACAATCAAATTGACGACTTAAAATATCGAAATGATTTTGAAAAGATTATCGAATGGTCAACAATTTTTGAAGATAAATCGATCTATAAAGAAAAGCTGAGATCTATTGATTGGTTGAATGAGAAGCAGATTAATGCTCTAAGTAATATTAGGTTACAGGGATGGGGCAGACTATCTAAAAAATTATTAGCTCAATTGCATGATCATAATGGTCAAACTATTATTGAGCAACTTTGGGATAGTCAAAATAATTTTATGCAGATAGTAACTCAAGCTGACTTTAAAGATGCAATTGCAAAAGCTAATCAAAATTTATTAGTTGCTACTAGTGTAGAAGATATTTTAAATGATGCTTATACTTCACCTGCAAACAAAAAAGCAATTCGTCAAGTAATTAAAGTGGTTGATGACATTGTCAAAGCAGCTTCTGGAAAAGTTCCTAAACAGATTGCAATAGAATTTACTAGAGATGCCGATGAGAATCCTAAGAGAAGTCAAACTAGAGGAAGTAAGCTGCAAAAAGTTTATAAAGATTTGTCAACTGAATTAGCATCTAAGGCAATTGCAGAAGAGTTAAATGAAGCTATTAAAGATAAAAAAATTGTGCAAGATAAATATTATCTATACTTTATGCAGCTTGGTAGGGATGCCTATACTGGAAAACCAATTAATATTGACGAGATTCAAAAATATGATATTGACCATATTTTGCCACAAAGTTTCATTAAAGATGATGCTTTAGATAATAGAGTTTTAGTTTCTAAAGCAGTAAATAATGACAAGTCTGATAATGTACCAGTAAAATTGTTCGGTAATGAAATGGCTGGTAATTTAGGCATAACTATTAGAAAAATGTGGGAAGAATGGAAGAATATTGGTTTAATTAGTAAGACCAAATATAACAACTTATTGACAGATCCAGATCATATTAATAAATATGAGTCTGCAGGTTTTATTCGGCGTCAATTAGTTGAAACAAGTCAAATTATTAAACTAGTTTCAACTATTTTACAGTCTCGCTATCCTAATACCAAGATAATAACCGTGAAAGCCAAATATAATCACTATTTACGAGAAAAGTTTAATTTATACAAGAGTAGAGAGGTAAACGACTATCATCATGCAATAGATGCGTATCTTTCGGCGATTTGTGGTAATCTTTTATACCAAAACTATCCTAATTTACGTCCATTCTTTGTTTATGGTCAATATAAGAAATTTAGCTCTGACCCTGATAAAGAAAAGGAAATTTTTAATAAGACTAGAAAATTCTCTTTTATCTCACAACTTTTGAAAAATAAATCAGAAAATAGTAAAGAAATAGCTGAAAAATTGAAGAGAGCATATCAATTTAAATATATGCTTGTATCTCGAGAAACAGAAACTAGAGATCAAGAAATGTTTAAGATGACTGTCTATCCACGATTCAGTAATGACACTGTTAAAACTCCTCGTAATTTGATTCCTAAGAAGATGGGGATGTCACCTGATATATATGGTGGATATACAAATAATTCTGATGCTTATATGGTAATTGTGAGAATAGACAAGAAAAAAGGAACAGAATATAAGATTTTAGGAGTACCTACCAGAGAATTAGTTAATTTAAAAAAGGCAGAGAAGGAAGATCACTACGAGTCTTATTTAAAAGAAATACTTGCACCAAGAATTTTGTATAACAAGAATGGAAAAAGAGATAAAAAGATTACCTCATTTGAAATAGTTAAGTCAAAAATCCCATATAAGCAAGTAATTCAAGATGGAGATAAAAAGTTTATGCTTGGTAGCTCAACATATGTATATAATGCTAAACAATTAACATTATCAACTGAGTCAATGAAAGCTATTACGAATAATTTTGATAAAGATAGCGATGAAAATGACGCATTGATCAGGGCTTATGATGAAATACTGGATAAAGTTGATAAATATTTGCCTTTATTTGATATCAATAAATTTAGAGAAAAACTGCATTCAGGAAGGGAAAAATTCATTAAATTATCTCTAGAGGATAAAAAAGATACCATCTTAAAAGTTTTGGAGGGATTGCATGATAATGCTGTAATGACAAAAATCCCAACTATTGGGTTGTCAACACCATTAGGATTTATGCAGTTTCCTAATGGCGTAATACTCTCAGAAAATGCAAAGTTAATTCATCAATCACCAACAGGTTTATTTAAAAAGAGCGTTAAGATTTCAGATTTGTAAAGAAAATAGGGAACCACCAATGTGATTCCCTATTTTTTGTATAAAAAAAGTCCCTCGATAACGTGGGACAAATATTGAAACTTTGCATCAAAAGATGCATTGCTTGATTTTAAATCTGGTTGTTAGATCAATAAAGTTTAGATGTTGGGAGCTACCCAACACAGTAATAGTATCATGAAATGTATTTTTATACAAGGAGGAAGAATATGGGATGGCGGTCTGTGATAATAACACAGCATGCAAAATTAACTTATTCAATGAATATGATGATTGTTCAAACAAGAGATGGGGTGAATCAGATTCCAATTGATGATATAAATCTAGTTTTAATTTCTACTTCTCAGGCAGTAATTACTAGTGCACTTATCAGTAAACTGGCTGAAAAACAATCTAAGGTAATATTTGTAGATGATAAGTATCAACCAATTAGTGAGACGGTTGACTATTATCCAGGAAGCAGGAATTTGGCTAAATTAGAAAATCAATTTCGGTGGGATGAGAAACGTAAAGAATTATTATGGACAAAAATTGTCACTAGAAAAATTCAAAATCAAATTGCAGTATTGCAGAATTATAAATTGTATGGGGAAGACATTCAGGAGGAGCTCGATCGAATTGAAGTTAATGATTCAACTAATCGGGAAGCCTTAGCAGCTAGAAAATATTTTATGAAAATGTTTGGAAAAGATTTTATTAGGAGAAATTCGGATGTAATTAATGCAGCCCTAGATTATGGGTATGCAATTTTACTCTCTGCTTTTGATCGAGAAATTGCAGTCAATGGATATTTATCTTATTTAGGTATTCATCATCATTCTCAAGAAAATCAATTTAATCTCGGCTCTGATCTAATGGAACCATTTAGACCGGTTGTAGACTACTGGGTAAAAGCACATGAAAATATTAGTGAATTTACTCCTGATATTAAATTTGGTTTAGTAGAACTATTAAGTTTAGAAATAAAATTTAATAGGAAAAGAACAATTTTATCTAATGCAATCACTGTTTATGTAAGAGATTGTTTAAGATTTTTAAGCGGTGAAATTGATAAAGTGAAAATAGAAATGGAGTTAATTCATGAGGTACCGAATGATGCGATTAATGATAATGTTTGATTTACCTGTCGATACGGCTGATGAAAGAAGAGAGTATAGACAATTTCGTAAGCGACTAATTAATGAAGGATTTTTAATGATTCAATATTCTATCTATGAAAGAGTATGTGTGAGTCGGAAAACAGCTACATTTTTAGAAAATAGAATAAAAAGTTTCTTACCAACTAGTGGGGTTGTTCAATCTTTAATGGTTACAGAAAAGCAATACAATGATATGCATTTTTTAGTAGGAGATCCAGTTAGAGATGTAAGAAATAGTTCAGATAGGACAGTGATTTTATGATTTTTTCATATTTATCGCATAAAAAAATGGTTTTAAATGGCTATGGTATGAAGATAATCGCAACCTCTAGTACAATAGCGTATCGGGATATTACGCAAAGTTTTAAGAATGAGAAGCAAATGGCTTTGATTTCTGATGATGAATATAATCAACTAGATATTAATAAAAATTTTGATTTTATTGGAGATATTCTACTGACTAAAAATATTTTCGTAAATTGCAATAATAAATTGAACACTTTTAATCAAGCTGCTTGATAGATTAGA
>NZ_PCYR01000026.1:0-22685 GCF_002553805.1 Lactobacillus sp. UMNPBX19 | reverse complement strand
ATTAAAAAATCAATTTACGAGAAAGATCTATTTACACAAAAGATTTGACAGTTTCCATTTTATGGTTATAAGGCTATATTAATATATAACCTTATAACTATTATTATTTTGAACATTATTCACAGAAAAAAGTAATAATTTTACGTTAATTACCGGAGTATTAATCTTTATATTTAGTGATGACTTAATTATAGAATTTTTTCGGGGAATATTACTGGATATAATTGGAAATTTTTTTGTATCGAAAGATATAGTAGAACGGGTAAATTTAATATGTGTTTTTTGTTTTTTTATAGCTACCTATTTAATAGGAATCTATGTTGGAAAATTTGTTATAAAAAAACTAATAGGCAAAAACTTTAGAATTTTCTTTTGGATATTACTATATTTATATTTAGTAGCTCTGATTATTGCTATTGTATATGCTGAAACTAAAAATGTTCCTCCTGTTACGATTTTCTTTATATCTTTTTTGACCATCCAATTTATTTTTTCTATAGGTTTGTATTACTTAATGGTAAAAAATCAAAAGGTACTTCTAAAGAAGTCCCAACAAGACAAACTAATAAAAGAACAAAAGCAATTGCAAGACTATGCCGAGTATCTTGAAAAGAGCGAAGATGAACTTCGTGCTTTTCGCCATGATTATCGAAATATGTTTAATTCATTAAAAATCAGTGCACAAGAAGGAGATACGAAAGAACTAATTCAAAAACTAGACGAATATACTAAGACTAATTTAAATGCCAAAGCATTTGAAAAGTATAGAGATGTTAATCACATTAAAGTAAAATCTTTGAAAAGCATTATTATTGCTAAGTTAACAGAAATGTATGGATCAGACATTCCATATAATTTTGAATGTAGAGATGATATTACTAAAATCCCTAACAATATTAATGAATTGGATTTAGTTAGAATTATTGGCATCAGTTGTGATAATGCAATTGAAGAAAGTAAAGCATTATTGAAACAGAAGAAAAAAGCTCATATTGAAATTATGATTAATTCAAATTAGAATGGCGAATTTGAATATGAAATTCAGAATAAAAGAAGAGATTCAGAAATTTCACTTAAACAAATCCAGCAACGCGATTATTCAACGAAGAAAAGTCACTCTGGCATGGGTCTAGCCAATATCAACAGTATTAAGAATAAATATGAAAATATGACGATTTCTTATGAGATACCGAAGGGATACTTTGATTTCTATCTCGTAATTGAACCAGAGGAGTGAAAAAACATTGAAATATTCAGTAATTATTTGTGATGACGATAAAACACTAGCAAATAATGTGAAATACGCAGCTGAAAATTTAGTTGAAGACAATACAGCTTATGAAAATGTGGAGATTAGTGTAGAGCAAGTTGCCACTATCTTTGAGCAAGTCGTAAGTTATGTAGTGGCTAAGGATATTCAGAATGCAATTTACTTCTTAGATATTGAATTAAGTCAAAATTCTGAAGCTAAGAATGGAGTAGATTTAGCAGAATTCATCAAAAAACAAGATCCGAATGCTCAGATTATTTTTGTTACTGCTTATGATAAGTATGCTCCCTTAACTTATCGAAGACGAATTAGTGCAATTGACTATATTAATAAAGCACTAGACCAAAAAGAGATGATGGAACGTCTAGAAGAAACAATTACTGAGGCGATTCAAAGTATTAACAATCTTACAAAGTCTGGAAGAAAAGAGCTTGTTTATAAGGTGGACGCAGGATAAATAAGGTAGAAGATACTAATATCTATTATCTTGAAAATAGTCCTACACAACACAAAGTTACGTTAATAACTGAAACTGGTTCAGCTGAATTTAGAAGTAATATTTCAAAAATTAGTGATGAGAATAACTTTCTTGTTAAAGTATTTCAATCATGCGTAGTTAATCCAAATAATATTGATAGCATTGATTTTTCGAAAAAGACCATAACATTTCCGAATGGTGACGAAGTAATATTTGCTCGTAGCTTCAAAAAACATGTCAAGAATTTATTAAGTAAATATCCGGAAATTAACGTTAAATAAAAGATAAGACTTATGTTATTTAAATATAAATCTGTTTATATACCTCAAGTAGATGAAATGGATTGCGGAGTTGCTTGTCTAGCAATGATTTTAAAGCAGTATCATTCTCGTGTATCTTTAGCACATTTGCGTCACGAATCTCGCACAAATTTTGAAGGTACAACTGCCCTGGGACTAGTTAAAACCGCACAGAAATTTAATTTTAAAACTGAAGCCGTAAAAGCTGATATGTCTCTTTTTAATGAGGATAGTATTCAATACCCTTTTATTGTGCATGTTCTTAAGCAAGGAGAATTACTTCATTATTACGTAGTTCTTAAAAATACTAAGAATTACTTAGTAATTGCCGACCCTGATCCATCAGTTGGCGTAATAAAAATGCCTAAAGATAAGTTTGCTCAAGAATGGACTGGTATTGCGCTTTTTATGGTTCCAAATGAAAATTTTGAACCAATTGAAGAAAAGAAAAATAACTTATGGTCTCTCTTTCCATATATGTTTAAGCAAAAGCGGCTAATGATTAATATCATTTTAGCCGCTTTATTAATGACAATAATTAGTATTTGTAGTTCATACTTTGTGCAAGGAATAATCGATACTCTGATGAAAGCCGGCATTGATTTTGATGGTGCAATAGAGTGTGTCAGCAGGAGCTGCATTTGGTTGTAATTATAAATCTGAACAAATAGGAAGAGTTCTGCGCTATAACGTAAAATATGCTAGTGATCCACGTTTATCTAGTTGGCAATCGTGGCTAAAGACCGGTGATTTATATGGCGCTGACTTTTGTTATCATGACTTACCAGTTAAACTTGATATTTTTTATACAGTCGCTTTTCAAAAAAATTCAATGGATTTTTGGTATGTGGCAACTGACATTAATAATGGTGAAGCAATATATCATAAATTGATTTTAGGTAAAGAAGCAAATTTGCAGTGGATCCGGGCTTCTTCTTCAATTCCAGTTTTTGCTCGGTCAATTGAAATTGGGAGTCGTAAGTATTGGGATGGTGGAATTAGTGATTCAATTCCCATTAAATTTTTTGAAAAATTGGCTACGATAAGAACGTTGTCATTTTAACGCAGCCCCTCTCTTATCGAAAAGAAGCAAGTAAACTATATCCAGCTTTAGAATTGATCTTACATAAGTATCCCGCTGTCTTGAAAAAATTAAAGACAAGAGTAAAAGATTATAATGATGTGCTTAATTACATTAGAAAAAGAGAAGTACAAGGCAAAATGTTGGTTATCAGACCACCTTATCCTTTGGAAATTGGCACAATGGAGAAAGATACCCAAGAATTGAGGCGCGTATACCAAATCGGTGTAAAAGAAGCTAAGAAAAATTTACAAGCAATAAAAACTTATTTGAGTGAATAATCTTCTTGAATGACTTGTCTAGATTACATTTCATTCGTTATAATTAACAAAAGCTTAAATTTTCAGTTTTTTAATAGTAATTATAGAGGGAATGAGCGTAATGAAAAAAACAAAGCTTTTTAGCTTTTTCTTTGCACTTTTGATGTTTTTCTCACTCGGTGCTACTTTTATCAAGCCAGCTCAAGCGGCTAACCAAAAGCAAGTAGCAGAAGGTAGTGTCTTGAAGAAGATTAAAAAGAGTGGAGAATTAGTAGTCGGCACATCTGCTGATTATCCGCCACTAGAATTTACCGCAAGTGAAAATGGTAAGACTAAATATGTTGGAGTAGATATTGAACTAGCCAAAGACATCGCTAAAGACTTAGGTGTGAAGTTAGTTATTAAGAATATGTCTTTTGACTCCTTGTTAGTTGCACTCGAAACAGGAAAGGTAGATATGGTTATTTCTGCCATGACGCCTACTCCTGAAAGAAAGCAAAGTGTAGCATTTTCAAAAATTTACTATAAGCCAAGTGGTGAGTATTTCTTAGTAAATAAAAAGGATAAAGACAAGTACACAAGTATCCAAAGTCTTAAAGGTCAAACGGTTGGAGCACAAACGGGGAGTAACCAATATAATTTAGTTAAATCTCAAATGAAAGATTCTAAATTAAAGGGTCTTGGGAAAATTAACAATCTTGTTTTAGCCTTGCAATCAGGCAAGGTTTCTGCAGTAGTAGTAGAAGAATTAATTGCTAAAGCATATGCTGAAAATAATAGTGGCTTGGCTGCAGTTCGTTCAAACTTAAAAGAAACTCAAGCGGGAAATGCAGTTGCAATTGCTAAAGGACAAGATGATTTAGTAGATCAAGTAAACAAAACAATTGACCAAGTTCAGAAAAAAGACTTGATTAGTAAAGAATATTTACCAGCAGCTGCTAAATATATGAAAACAGAAAAGAAAAGTAATACTTTTGCCAAGTACATTCCATATTTTTTTAAGGGTATTTGGTATACAATCGTAATTACTATTTTTTCAGTAATTATTGGTATTGTTTTAGGTATCATTTTAGCTTTGATGCGTTTATCAAAGAATCCAATTTTACACTGGTTTGCTGTTTGCTACATTGAATTTATCCGTGGTACGCCGCAGATGGTACAAATTTTATTTGTTTACTTTGGAATTGGATATTTGATTTCTAATCTTTCCGCTTTGGTTGCAGGTATTATTGCGATTGGACTTAATTCTGGAGCCTATGTGGCTGAAGATATTAGATCAGGAATTGATTCTTTACCAAAAGGTCAAATGGAAGCAGCTCGCTCACTTGGTTTAAGCCGTCAAAAAGCCTTTAGATATGTCATTATTCCGCAGGCAATTAAGAACATTTGGCCAGCTTTAGGCAACGAATTTATTACTTTATTAAAGGATAGTTCGTTGGTCTCAGTAATTGGAGTTGCAGAACTGATGTATCAAACACAATTAGTTCAAACTTCAACTTATAAGGGTGTTCTACCATTATTTATTGCCATGATTATTTACTTTATTATGACTTTCTCATTAACGAGATTATTGAATCACTTTGAAAAGAGGATGAAGCGTAATGACAATGATTAAGGTTGAACATTTAAAGAAGAGTTTTGGAAAAAAAGAAGTCCTCAAAGATATTTCTGCAAATGTTGAGAAGGGAAAAGTTATTAGTATCATTGGTCCATCCGGTTCAGGTAAGAGTACATTTTTGCGCTGTCTTAATGTACTTGAAACACCAACAAGCGGCAAAATAATTTTTGATGGGCAAGATTTAACACATATTAGTGAAAAGGAATTAGATATTTTAAGAGAAAAAATGGGAATGGTTTTCCAAAGCTTTAATCTTTTTCCAAATATGAATGTAGTTGAAAACGTTAAATTAGCGCCTATGAAAGTTAAAGGCGTAAGTGAAGAAGAAGCTGAAAAGCAGGCTTTAGAATTGCTTGATAAAGTTGGTTTGAAAGATCGGGCTAAGCAATATCCTTCTAGTTTGTCTGGTGGTCAGCAGCAACGTGTTGCGATTGCTAGAGCTTTAGCAATGGATCCCGAAGTAATGCTATTTGATGAACCAACAAGTGCGTTAGATCCAGAAATGGTTGGCGAAGTTTTAAAGACAATGCAAGACTTGGCAGATTCAGGCATGACGATGGTTATTGTTACCCATGAAATGGGATTTGCCCGTGAAGTTTCTGATGAAGTGTGGTTTATGGCAGATGGATGTTTGCAGGAACAAGGAAGTCCAGAACAAATTTTTGAAAATCCGCAAAGTCCACGTGCAAAAGACTTTCTTTCTAAAGTACTTTAAATATTAATATTTTTTTAAATAAGCACTTTCTTTTTACAAGGAGAGTGCTTTTCTTTATAATAGTTGCGTTAGAAAAGTTAAAGGGGATGAGTTTAATGAAGATTAGACAAGCTACAATGAATGATTATGATCAAATTATGACAATTTTAAAGGATGGTGCTAATCAACTAGCAGAACGTGGAGTTGACCAATGGCAAGGAGACTATCCTTCACCAGATCAAATTAAAGAAGATATTGAAAAAGGTTTTGCCTATTTAGCTGTTTCAGCTGATGGTGAAACAGTAGGTGCTATTTCTATAGTTGAAGCACCAGATCATTCTTATGATGATTTGAAAGGTGAGTGGCTTCTAGATACTGATAAATATGTTGTAATTCACCGCGTTGCCATTCATTCAAAGCACGCAGGTCATGGTTATGCTACTAAGCTTTTAACTGAAGTAATTGATTATATTCGCGATCACCGTAAAGATATTGATAGCATTCGAATTGATACACATGAAAACAATAGCGCAATGCAACATCTAATTGACAAGATGAATTTCACCAAAGTGGGAGAATTGCATGGAGTTTATCGTCCAGATGAAATTTCATATGTTTACGAGAACGTCAGAGAATAAATAAATTTTAGCTAGGTTGAAAAACCTAGCTTTTTTGTTGAGTTTAAGCATTCTGTTGACAGGTACTAATATGATAGAATATCCTTGTTGAATACTGTAAATTACATGGAGAAATCGATGAGAAAAAATTTTAAATTTAAAATAGCCGCTGTTTGTGGACTGCTAGCTATTTTAATCGGACTTACAGGCTGTGCTAACAATAATAGAAATAAGATTACTGTTGTTGGATCTAGTGCCATGCAACTTTTAGCTGAGCAAGCTGGAAATGACTATCGTCTGTCTCATCCTGACAGTAATATTGTTGTTCAAGGAGGAGGTTCGGGGACTGGTCTTAGCCAAGTACAGGCAGGAGCAGTTGAAATTGGAACTTCCGATGTTTTTGCTGAAACTCAAAAGGGAATAGATGCTAAAAAATTGCAAAATCATCTTGTTGCCGTTGTAGGTATTGTTCCTATTGTCAATAAGAGTGCCGGTGTAAGCAATTTGAGTAAGCAGCAATTGAGTGATATTTTTACAGGTAAAATTACTAACTGGAAACAAGTTGGTGGTAAGAACCAAACTATCACTGTAATTAACCGTTCTAAAGGGAGTGGTACTCGTGGAACCTTTGAAGGCTTAGTTCTAAATGGAAAAAAGCCAATTCAGGCTCAAGAACAAGATTCTAACGGTACTGTACGTAAAATTGTCAGTTCTACACCAGGGACAATTTCTTATATCTCATTCCCGTATGCTAATGATGAAAATATTCAAAAATTGAGTATTGATGGGATAAAGCCTACGAATAAAAATGTCGAGACAAATCGCTGGCAACTTTGGTCTTATGAACATATTTATACTAAGGGTAAACCTAACAAGAATGTTCAAAAATTTATTGATTACATGCTTGGAAGTAAGGTACAAAATGATTTAGTACCTAAACTAGGCTATATTAGTATCGATAAGATGCAGGTCGAACGTGATAGTAATAATCATGTTGTTCAAAAATAAAGAATAGGACGTTTTGATGAATAACAAAGATCTTAAAAAAGTAGTTGAGTCTGCTTTAGATAAGCAAAAAGTTCCTCATGTTAAATTAAAGAAGATTGGTGCAAGTAAGGTTGATGTTGCCAGCTTAACTGAGCCATCAAAAGAAACACGACAAGAATATTGGGGTAAAGGACTAACTTACTGCGCCATTATTTTAATTATTATTTTGGTTGCTTCAATTATTGGTTTTATTGGATTTCATGGACTAGAAACTTTTACTAAAGATCATGTGAATGTTTTTCAATTTTTGACTTCTAGTGATTGGGATCCAGGTGAAGGAAAGAATCATGTTGGAGCAGCAGCAATGATTGTAACTTCATTTTCTGTAACCTTATTAGCTGCTTTAGTAGCAACCCCGTTTGCAATTGCAGTAGCCTTATTTATGACTGAGTATTCTTCTAAAAATGGTGCACGCTTTTTGCAAGCAGTAATTGAATTATTGGTAGGAATTCCGTCTGTTGTTTATGGATTCTTGGGATTAACAGTTATTGTTCCTTTTATTAGAAATATTTTTGGTGGAACTGGGTTTGGTATTTTATCAGCGACTTTAGTTTTATTTGTCATGGTTTTACCGACAATTACTTCGCTAACTGTTGATAGTTTAAAAGCTGTACCATCTGATTACCGGAAAGCTTCTTTAGCTTTAGGTGCAACTAAATGGCAAACAATCTATAAAGTGATTTTGCGAGTTGCTTCTCCTAGAATTATGACAGCGGTAATTTTTGGGATGGCTAGAGCCTTTGGTGAAGCCTTAGCTGTACAGATGGTTATTGGTAATGCCGTTTTAATGCCAGCTAACTTAGTGAGTCCATCTGCTACTTTAACTAGTCAGTTAACTAGTCAAATGGGAAACACAGTTATGGGAACCTTACCAAATAACGCACTTTGGTCATTAGCCCTTCTATTGTTAATTATGTCTTTGGTCTTTAACTTCTTAGTCCGCTTAATTGGAAAGAGAGGACAGAAATAATGAATGCAAAAACTCGTAATAAAATTGCTACTGCTGGTATTTATACCTTAGTGAGTATTGTTGTAATCATCCTCTTTGGGATTTTAGGCGATATTCTAGTTTCGGGTGTACCACATCTTTCATGGCATTTTTTATCTTCTGAGGCTTCTTCCTATCAAGCTGGCGGAGGGGTAAGAGATCAGCTATTTAATTCCTTATATTTGCTAGTATTAACCTTAATTATTTCACTTCCTATTGCTTTGGGAGCAGGTATTTATCTAGCGGAATATGCTAAAGATAATTGGTTTACTAACTTAATTAGAACAACAATTGAAATTTTAAGCTCACTTCCTTCAATTGTTGTTGGTTTATTTGGTTATTTACTATTTGTAGTACAGTTTGGATTTGGTTTTTCAATTATTTCTGGTGCTTTGGCTCTTACATTCTTTAATTTACCAACACTAACTAGTAATATTGAACAAGCTATTGAAGGTGTTCCGCAAGCGCAAAGAGATGCGGGACTTGCCTTGGGCTTATCTAACTGGAAAACAATTCGCGGGATCATTTTGCCGGCAGCCTTACCAGGAATTTTAACTGGGATTATTTTGAGTGCTGGTAGAATTTTTGGTGAAGCCGCTGCCTTAATTTATACTGCAGGTCAAAGTGGATCTACAATTGACTACAGTAATTGGAATCCATTTAGTCCAACTAGTTTTTTAAATGTGATGCGTCCAGCAGAAACTTTAGCTGTTCATATTTGGAAGGTTAATACTGAAGGCATCATCCCCGATGCAACAATTGTTTCAGCTGCAACTTCTGCTTTATTAATTATTGTGGTAATTTTATTCAATCTTGGTGCACGTGCCTTGGGTAATCATTTATACCGCAAATTAACAGCTGCTAAGTCATAAGGAGAAATTTATGCAAAATGTAAATGAAGCCCCGACATATATTCATCAATTTGATAAAGATGAACAGATTATCTCGACGCAAGACCTTAGTGTTTTTTACAGAGGTAGTGTTCAAAAGCTTTTTAATGCCAGTCTTCAATTTAAGAAAAAAACTATCACAGCCTTAATTGGAGGATCTGGTTCAGGAAAGTCTACTTTTTTACGTTGTCTTAATAGAATGAATGATAAAGTGGCTCGAGTAGATGGTGAAGTTTGGTACCATGGCTTAGATATCAATAAAAACAATATTAACGTTTACCAGTTAAGAAAAAATATTGGAATGGTTTTCCAAAAGCCTAATCCATTTCCAAAATCAATTAGAGAAAATATTACTTATGCTCTAAAAGCAAATGGTGAAAATGATAAGCAAAAATTAGATCAAATTGTAGAAGAAAGTTTAAGAGCGGCTGCTCTATGGGATGAAGTGAAGGATAAGTTAGATAAGAGTGCATTGGCAATGTCTGGTGGTCAACAGCAGCGATTATGTATTGCGCGAGCTCTTGCATTGAAGCCTGAAATTTTGCTACTTGATGAGCCTGCTAGTGCTCTTGATCCTGTTTCTACTTCTAAACTTGAGGATACTCTTAAGCAGTTGAGAACTGACTATACAATGATCATGGTAACGCACAATATGCAACAAGCTAGTCGTATTAGTGATTACACAGCTTTCTTTCATTTAGGTCATGTTTTAGAGTATGACACTACTGAAAATATTTTTACTAATCCTAAGGGTGAAATTACGGAAGACTACATTCGCGGAAGTTTTGGATAAGGGGTTTACTGTGGAAAATATTATTACAAGTAAAAATGTTCACCTAAGCTATGGAAATGTTGAAGCTTTACACGGCATTAGCTTAGACTTTGAAGAAAAAGAACTTACTGCCTTAATCGGTCCTTCAGGATGCGGAAAATCAACCTTTCTTCGTTGTTTGAACAGAATGAATGACGACATACCTAATATTCATATTAGTGGTGAGATTAAATTTGAAAATAAGAATATTTATGGTCCTAAAATGGATTTGGTAGAGTTGCGTAAAGATGTTGGAATGGTGTTCCAGCAGCCAAGTCCTTTTCCATTTTCTGTTTATGACAATATTGCTTACGGTCTTAGAATTGTTGGGATTAAAGATAAAGAATTGATCGACCAGCGAGTTGAAGAAAGTTTAAAGCAAGCTGCAATTTGGAAAGAGACTAAAGATAATTTAGATCGAAACGCTCAAGCATTTTCTGGAGGACAACAACAGAGAATTTGTATTGCTCGTGCTTTAGCGGTTCGTCCAAAAGTAGTTTTACTTGATGAGCCTACTAGTGCTCTGGATCCAATTTCAAGTAGTGAGATTGAAGAGACTCTTCTTGAATTAAAACATGATTTTACTTTTATCATGGTAACGCACAACTTACAACAAGCCTCTCGAATTAGCGATTATACTGCTTTCTTAATGAGTGGGGACTTAATTGAATATGGTAAGACCTCAGATATGTTTATGAATCCGAAAAAGCAAATTACTAGTGATTATCTGAATGGACGTTTTGGTTAATAAAGGAGTTTTTAAGATGCATGAAGTTTTTTTAGATGAATTACGTAAGTTGAATACTCGTTTCATGGGAATGGGTATTGATGTTAGTGAAGCGATTGAAGAAGCAACACAAGCTTTTGTTGAGCATGATAAAAAACTAGCTCAAAGCCTAGTTAAAGATGATCAAAAAGTGTCACGTGCCGCTACAAAAGTTGAAAAAAGAACCTTAAAATTGATGGCTCTTCAACAACCAGTTGCTAGTGACTTTAGAAATGTTATTAGTATCTTAAAAGCTACTAATGATTTAGAACGAATTGGTGAAAATGCTAATTCAATTGCTTGGGAAACAATTCGAGTAAAGGGAAATCCTCGTATTCCAGAAGTTGAAGCAATTATTAAGTCAATGTCTAAAAAAGTTAACTTTATGTTAGACCAAGTTTTAAAGGCTTATGTACAAGGTGATGAAAAATTGGCTCGTGAAGTTGCTAAAAAAGATGATGAAGTAGATGAGGAATATGTAAAGGCTCGTAAGCTAATTATTTCTGGAATTAAGCAAGATCCAGAAGCAGCGGTAGCTTCTTCAAGCTACTTTATGGTAATTCGTTTACTTGAACGTATTGGCGACCACGTAGTTAATCTAGTACAATGGGTTATCTATAAAATGTCGGGAGAATTAGTAGATTTAAATACTAAAGATACTGATGAAATGACTGAATTATAGGATTAAATATCTGATACGATGGATATTAGAGAAGTTAAAGATCATAAAAAATAATATATTGATTTATTGTTACTAGCTGATGAGCAGGAAGATATGGTTGACCGCTATCTTGATCGGGGAAGAATGTATATCTTGATTGATGACGGAAAAGTGCGATCAGAGTGTGTCATAACATATGAAGATAATCGTACTATTGAGATAAAAAATCTTGCTACTTATCCTGTTGATCAAGGGAAGGGCTATGCTAAAAAGTTAATCAATTATATTTCGGAAAAATATAAAGGGGATTATAAATTCTTGCAAGTTGGAACTGGTGACAGTCCTTTAACGATTCCATTTTATCTGAAATGCGGCTTTAAGCCTTCAGGCCGAATAAAAAATTTTTTCGTAGATAATTATAATCATCCAATTTATGAAGCAGGCCAACAATTGATTGATATGGTCTACTTAAAAAAGAAAATCTGAATACAGAAAAATAGGAACCTTTGATTTGAGGGTTCCTATTTTTATTTAACTTTATACTCTTAGTTGTAAGCGCGTGCAAATGATAGAAAAGAAATCTATAATGAAACTATAAATTAAACTGTAGTATTAAGTAGGGAGAAGTTATGAGCAATAAAGTGCGAAAAAAGAAGAAACATCAATTTCCAACAGAATATACAGTTATTATTATCGTTTTATTATTGGTGCAAATTTTAACGTTTTTTATACCATCGGGTAATTATGCAACGCTTGAATATGATCAACCAAGTAAAGAGTTTGTAATTACAAAACCAAATGGTAGCAAGCATAAAGAAGCAGCAACCCAAAAAACTTTAGACAAATATAAGGTTAAGATCGATGTTAAAAAGTTTACTAGTGGAACGATCTATAAACCCGTAGCTATTCCTGATTCCTATGAAAAAATTAATCAGAAAAAGCCAGGACTCGGTGGAGCGATTTATCAATTTCTTTCTTCTCAGGTAAACGGGATTGCTCAAAGTATTGATATTATTGCCTTTGTTTTGATTCTAGGTGGTTGTATTGGAGTCGTTCATGCAAATGGTGCAATTGATGCCGGAATGCAGGCACTTTCTAAAAAGATTAAGGGTAAGCAAGTTTTATTGATTGTTTTAGTAATGGGATTAATCGCCATTGGTGGAACAACCTTTGGTTTAGCTGAAGAAACAATGGCTTTTTATCCTATCTTAATTCCAGTCTTCTTATTAGCAGGCTTTGATAGGATGACAGTTGTTGCGACGATCTTTTTAGGTACAAGCATTGGAACGATGGCATCAACTATTAACCCATTCTCGACTGTAATTGCCTCGAATACGGCGGGGGTCAATTTTACAGATGCATTACCGCTTAGAATTTGTATGTGGGCAACCTGCGTTATTGTCGGGATGATTTACGTCATTCTTTATGCTAAAAAAGTGCAAAAGAATCCTAAAGCTTCATATGTTTATAATGACTTCGCTAAAGAAGATCAAGAATATATGAATCAGAATCAAAGTATGCAAGAAAGTAAATTTACTTGGCGTCAAAAATTAACTTTACTTGTCTTTGCGATTGCCTTTATCGTAATGATTTGGGGTGTTCAACAAAAGGGATGGTACTTTACTGAAATTGCCGTTGTCTTCCTAACAACGGGCTATATTTTCGCCTTTATTTCAGGCTTAAGTGAGCATAAATTTGTTGAGAGCTTTGTAAATGGTGCGGCAGATTTATTGGGTGTAGCTTTAACAATTGGCCTAGCACGTGCTGTTTCAATTGTGATGGAAGAAAGTCATACAAGTGATACAATTATGAATTTCTTTAGTCAGCAAGTTTCTGGAATGCCACCATTATTGTTTATTTGGTTTATGTTCTTAGTCTACATTGTTCTTGGTTTCTTTATTCAGTCATCTTCTGGCTTAGCCGTTCTTTCAATGCCTATTATGGCACCGCTAGCTAACGTGGTTGGAATTGATCGCGCAAGCATTATTGATGCCTATAATTGGGGTCAAGGATTTATTAGTTTAATTGCTCCAACTGGATTAATTTTAATGAGCTTAATGATGGTAAATATTGGATTCAATAAATGGTTTAAGTTTTGCTGGAAACTGTTAGTTATTGAATTTGGAATTTGCTTAGCCTTTTTGGCAATTGGTTTAGTTGTTTACTAACTAAGCAAATAACTAGCTTTTAGTATTTTTTATAGTTATAATGAAACTAAAGACATTGTTTAATATTTTAAGGAGGCTTTTGTATGGCTTATCCAAAAACTAAAAAAATTATGAATGAAATTGTTGCTGATTTAACTCAAACTCACATGGTTGTCCATCAACACCATTGGTACATGCTTGGAAGAGGATTTTTGAAATTGCACCCATATTTAGATGGTGTAATGGAAGAATTAGCTGAGCAGCAAGATGGGGTTGCTGAAAGATTGATTGCCATTAATGGTAATCCGATTTCCACCTACGAAGAAGTATTGGAAGAAACTAACGTTCCAGATCAAATCGGTAGCTGGGATTTGTCAATTGAAGAAAGATTCCAATTAATTATAAATGCATACAAACAATTGCGAGATGATTATGAAAGAGGGATCAAGATTAGTGAAGGAGAAGGAGACGACTCAACTAATGACTTATTGATTTCTTATCATACCGCGATCGAAAAAAGAATTTGGATGATGTCAGCTGAACTTGGTCAACGTCCAGGTGAATGTGAATAGGAAAAATATATTTATGCAAAGCATTCCGTGTATGGAATGCTTTTTTGCTATAATTAAAGTAATATTGCCATACAGGGAAGGAAATACCATGAATAAAGTTACAATTGTTGGGTCAATTAACGTTGATAATATTATGCATATTAAGAAACTTCCTCAACCAGGAGAAACAATAGCAATGTCTGAATTTTCAAAAGCTGCTGGTGGTAAGGGAGCAAATCAAGCTGTAGCAAGTAGTCGAGCAAAAAATGAAACAATTTTTGTTGGACGTGTTGGAGATGATGACAATGGTCGTTTTATGCTTGAGCAATTTAAGGAAAATGGAATTAATGTCGACCATGTAGCTATAACCTCAAACCAACAAACTGGACAAGCTTATATTTTGCTTCAAGAGACAGGGCAAAATTCAATTATTATTCAACATGGTGCAAATTTTGACGTAACAGCAGAAGATGTTAGAAATGCGAAAAGTCAAATTGAAGATAGCGATTTTGTGATTGCCCAATTTGAAACACCAATTGAAGCGACTATTGAAGCTTTTAAGATTGCTAGAGAAGCTGGTAAAATTACTATTTTAAATCCTGCGCCTGCTCGTACTGATATCCCAGAAGAATTATTAGAGTTAACCGATTTGATTACTCCTAATGAAACTGAAGCTGAGAGTATTACAGGAATTAAAGTTGACAGTGAAGAGTCAATGAAGAAGAGTAGCGAAATTTTTCATCAAATGGGAATTAAGGGGGTAATTATCACAATTGGTGAACGTGGATCTTATGTTTCTTATGAAGACATTGAGGAGATTGTTCCAGCTTTCAAAGTAAAGGCAGTTGATACAACAGCAGCTGGTGATACATTCTTAGGTGCTTTATCTAGCGAATTGAAGCCTGATTTAAGTAACTTAATAGATAGTGTGATTTATGCATCCAAATCATCCTCATTTACAGTTCAAAAATTAGGTGCATTTCCATCTATTCCAACTAGAGAAGTAGTTGAAGAAGCTTTGAAGGAGAAAAACTAATGAATAAGACAGAGCAAGATCAATTAAAAAAAGAAGCGGCTACTAAAGCAGCTAAGATGGTAGAGCCTAATTCTGTTTTAGGAGTTGGAACAGGTTCAACAGTTGCATTTTTCATCGATGCACTAGGTGAACGCAAAGAAAAAGAAGGTTTTAGTTTAAAGCATATTGTTACTACTTCTAACCGTAGTAAGAAGCAACTTGAAGGACTGGGCTTTAAGGTTGATGAGTTAGCAGATATTGATCAAGCTGATTTAACAGTAGATGGCGCTGATCGAGTAGACGATAATTTAGATGGGATTAAAGGCGGCGGGGGTGCCTTAACTCTAGAAAAAAATGTCGCTATCAACTCAAAGAAGATTATTTGGATTGTTGATGAATCGAAACTTGTTCATCACTTAAGCGGCTTTCCGCTTCCAGTTGAAGTATTACCAGTGTCTGCTAAGCAAAACTTTAAGCGTTTTGAAGCAGAGGGTTTGAAGCCTCAATGGCGTTTAGATGATGAGGGTAAGCGTTATGTAACGCATTACCGTAATTACATCATTGATTTAGCTACTGATCCAACTCCAGTACCACACGGTTTAGCTGATTATCTAGACCACACAGTTGGTGTAGTTGAGCATGGTTTGTTTTTAGACATGTGTGATGAAGTTATCATTGCACATAGCGATGGTACAATTGAAGATAAGAAGAGAAAATAATTATTTTTTCAAAAACTAATATAATTTTTAAAAGACTTGACCAGTTCAAGTCTTTTTTTGTAACAAATCTTAGTTCATAATAAATATGATACGTAAATTTAGAAAGAAGGACCTTTATGTCAAAAAAGCCCTTAATTATTAGTACAGATCCAGGTATTGACGATATTGCTGCAATGACAATCAGTCTTTTTGCAGATGAACTTGATGTTAAAATGATTGTTCCAACCTGGGGAAATGTTTCTTTAGCTCACACTTTACAAAACACTCTTGATTTAGAGAACTTTTTACACACAAAAGTTCCTGTAGTCAAGGGCGCTAATCAGCCGTTAGTACGTCCAGCAATTAGTGCAGCTTCTGTCCATGGTGAAACGGGAATTGCTGGCTTTGAATTTGAAAAAGCTAATGATGATTTATTAGAGCCAGGACTTGCTGCTACTAAGATGTATGAAATAATTAAAAACAGTCCTGAAAAAGTTACTTTATTAGGAGTTGGTCCTTTAACTGACTTTGCCCTTTTATTTAAGCAGTACCCTGATGTGGTAAAAAATATTGCTGAAGTTTATATTATGGGTGGAAACATTGGGCATGGAAACCATAGTCCATTTGCGGAATATAATATTGCAGGTGATCCAGAAGCGGCACAGATAGTTTTCCATTCCGGCTTGCCAGTTTATGTAGCTCCACTTGAAATTGGAGATAAGGCCCATTTAACTCAAGATCAGATGGACAAGATTAAAGAATGTGGCGAAGTTGGTAAAATGCTTTATTCGATGTTTTCTAATATTCATGAACCTGATGGAGATACTCGAATTAAGATTTATGATCCGACAGCGGTTGGAATTATGCTTCATCCTGAATTCTTTACTTTAAAGCCAGCTAATGTTGAAATTGAATTAGCTGGACGCTATACATATGGTGCTAGTGTGATGGATTTCTTAAGTGAAAAACATAATGCACAAATTGCAACCGACGTTGATACAGAGAAGTTTGCAGCTTGGTTCATTGATAGTATCAAGACTGCTAATAATGGGAGAAAATAATGACTGATTTAGTCTATCGCTCAGTAATGCGCGATATTAAACAAAAAATACTTAATAATGAATATGAAGATATGCGTTTACCTGATGAGCGAAGCCTAAGTGACTATTATCATGTAAGCCGTTCATCGATGAAGCGCGCTTTAGGTTTGCTTGCTCAGCAAGGGATAGTTTTTAAAAAAAGAGGTAGCGGAACATTTATTAATCCGCTCTATTTGAAAAATCAGGCACTTTTTAAGTATGAGGGATCAAATTTAGGTATTACTGATTCCTTTAGTGTTCCCGGTAAGAAGCAAAGTATTGAGCTGTTAGACTATCAAGTAATTAAGGCCGACGAAGATTTGAGACAGGATTTGTTTTTGAAAGATTCAGATTTTGTTTATCAAATAAAACGACTTCGTTTACTAGATGATCAACCATTTTTAATTGAAACAGGTTTTATTCCTATTAAGATTACTCCAGAATTAAATCCAGATATTCTTAAAGGATCCCTCTTTAACTACTTAGAAGATACACAAAATAAAACTGTAACGCGTTCATTCTTAACAATTACAGTTGAGCCATCAACTTTAGAAGATCAATCTAAACTGATGCTGGCACCTAATGAACCTGTAGGTGTAATGGAAGGTATTTTCTTTTTAGATGATGGAACTCCATTTGAAGTTTCAAATATGAGAATTCATTATAAATACATGAAGTACAATACTTTTGTTAACTTAAGTCAAGAATAAAAATAAGCCATTGTTTTTCTCGGGGATGAGAGAAACAATGGCTTTTTGTATAAAAAATTATATTTTGATTAAAAATATATTGACATTGTAAATGCTTGATAATAAAATTTACGTATAAATTTTAAATATATATTAGAATTTACTTAATAAATATAAATTTCGAAAGGATGATATTTATGAGTATCAAAGATGTTTTAGAAATTGTAAGAGAAAAAGAACATGAAATTAAGGATAATTTTATTGCTAACTCAGGTCAAAGTTGGAGCTGTACAAGTAGCTGTATGCAACCAAAGATTTATGAATAAATAATAGTTTCTACTCTTGGTTAATTCTAACCAAGAGTTTTTTATAGAGAGGGACTAATTTATGAGAGAATTTTTAACAAGATTTCCTTTTGAACTAAGTAATGATTTAAAAAATGATATTTGTTTTAATGAGTATTTACCTAATGATATTTTTTCGGTAACAGTGGGAGGGTATAAAAAGCCATTCTATAATTGTATTTTTAATACCGGATATCAACTTGAAGGATGGAAGATACATGTATCTCCCTATTTAAAAGATTATGGCAAAGTTTTAAATATAGTAACAACATTGATGCTAGCAAGAAAAATCTCTTTTAAATTCGCATATAATCTATCAGATTATCTTCTTTTATCAGATAAAAATATTAGTCCTTCTCAATTTGGAAAGTACATTACTATTTATCCAAAAAATGATAATGAATTTAAAAGCATTTTGAAGACTTTAAATGAAAAACTTACCAATTTTGATGGAGTACGGGTACCAAGTGATCGCAGATATATGAACTCTAAGATTCTTTCTTATAGATTTGGTGGATTCTTTCCTCAAATTTATATGACTAATGATGGCGATATGACATATAAAATCTTAGATGGTAATGGACTATTTGTATCGGATGAACGAAAAACATATTTTAGTTTACCAAAAGGCATAAGTGATCCTTTTTCATCTTATTCACAAAGTTTGACAACTATGGGTGATCCATATTTAGTAGGAGAGACAACAAAAAGAAAGTTCGAAATAATTAATATTATTCGTCGATTAGGAACTGGAAACATATATGAAGGAATTGATAAAAATACCAAAAAGCGTGTTATTGTCAAAGAGGCTCGACTTGGTGCCTTACCCACTAGAGAGAATTGTGTTTGGAGAGCTTGGGATCTAAAGAAGAACGAACTTAAGGTTTTAAAAAATAAAGAGTTACAAGAGTTGCTGAATTTACCTAAATATATAGACTATTTATATATTGACGATTCTTTTTACATAGTTGAGGAAGAGTTAAAAGGAACATCTTTAAGAGGATTACTTCAAAACAATTCGCTGCTGGCTCATGTACAATCCATGGAAGATAAACTTGATTCAGATAAAACTTTACTTATTATTTGGCGTCAGATTTTAGATATGATTACAGCGCTTCATACACATGGCTATGTTCTAAATGATATCTCAGATGATAATTTCATTTACGATGAAGAAACTAAAAAAGTATCATTGATTGATGTAGAAACCATACAACTTCAAAAGGAAAATAAATACAGTAAAATTACAACAAATAACTTCTGCTTGAGAATGCCATCAACTTTGGATGATTATAATAAAGATTGTTATAAATTGTCTTTATTAATGTTTTACACAGTTTTTAATAAAGTAAATGATTTTATGTTCGATGATGACTTTTTTATTAAAAGATTTAATTTGTTGAAAAATAAATTAACTGAATTTCAAAAAAAGATAGTTGGAGCGGCTTTTAATATACATTATCTTTCAAAGGTTAATAAATTAAAGAAATCAACTAATTTATCTATATTTTTAGATAACTCTGATTTAATTGACTATAGCAAAGATTTAAAAGATATTTCAAAGCGAGATATCTCTGACTTGAAGTCGAACATTATGGCGCAATATATAAATAATTTTTCACAATTGTCTGATTTCTTAAAATGTACTCCCTATGTAACCGAAGTTTCAGATTGCTCACTGATGTATGGAAAATTAGGCACAATATTATTACTAAAAAAAGAATTGCCGGATAAAAATTTTTCTTTATGTAATGGATATGGCTCTTACAACAAATAAGTAGAAAAAAAGGATATCCTGATTTTACAGCCCAAATCAATACAATACTTTCCAATCTGGAAAAAGATATTGGAAAAACAACGGATGAAGGCTTAGAATATGGAGATTTAAGGGGCGCAATAGTATTTTTAGAACAATATAAGGCAACAAAAGAAAAACACTATTTGAATAGCGTTAAAGTTATAATAAAAAATTATGTGGAGAGATATAAGAACGATAAAAGCTTTACGGGTATTTCGTATAATATAAAAAATGGAAAAATATTAGATCGCCATATTTAATGAATGGATCTGCTGGTTTAATTTATGTCCTATCAAAATATTATCAGGTAGTTGGAAAAGTAGATTGGAATTTAATGGAGAAATATATTGATTCTCTAAATTTACCTTTTACATATAATTATGGTGTAAATAATAGAACTGCAGGAATATTGTTAACGATTGATATTATATAATCTTAAACCTATCCCTAATCCAGTCTATAAAAAATTAAAAAGCTCAAATTATATTATATTAAACATATATATTATAGTTATGTGAATTCAAAACAACATTTGGGTTGGCCTTCAGATGGACAAACTTTTATTTCAGATGATCTAGGAGCAGGTACATTGGGAATTCTATATGGTTTGATCTCTTCAATTAATGGGAGAAAAACAAATGATGATATATTTCTTTAAAAAGTTGGTTACTGAAAATAAAGCTTTATTTTTAGTAACCGTATTAACAAGTGCATTTACAGCTTTAGATGGTATTATTTCTCCTTATATTATTGGTAGAGTTACCGATACTCTGTCACAGAAGCACTTTGATAATATTCCTAAAATTTTATTACTATATCTTTGTTTAATGCTATTTTTAAATTTTAACTTTTATTTATGGCAGTTTTTTGGGGGAAAAATAAAAAAAGCTAGTAATATATCATTACGATCAACAGCTTACAATAATTTTATTGCTGATCCAGAAGAAAAAAAGATAACTAATACTTTAAATTTTATTAATGTTAATGTTAAGCAAATTGAAAGTCAATTTATTGATGCGATTATTATGCTGATATATTGTATTGAACAGACTATAGTTTCGTTAATTTATATTTTTAGTATTAATGGCATTGCTGCATTGGCTTTCTTAATCTGTGGCTTAATTCCAGCAACTATTCCGCGAATAACTCGTAATTGGGTTCAAGCAGGTACTGAAGATTGGAATATAAGTTATGAAGCATATAACTTGAAAGTAAATGATGCTGTACGTGGTTTCGAAACAATTAGACATGCAAATAGTATTGAAAAAATCAAATTACTTGTTCAAAACGCTTTAGCCATAGAAGAAAAGAAGTACTTTTTAATGAATTTTAGACGTAATACTTCTGATTTTCTTGCACAAATATCCTATTCTGTCTCTATGGTAATTTCTTTAAGTGTAGGAACCTATTTTGTTGTTAATGGACAGATTTTAGTTGGAGGCTTAATTTCTCTTTTTTTGGCCTCAGATCGATTAACTAGTCCAATAATTTCAATAGTTGGATTAGTTAACCAATTAACTTCAGTTAATCCTTTGTTTAAAAAATCAGTATTAAAAAGTACACCAAATAAAAAATTTAGTAATTTGGAATTTTCTTCACTACCTGAAAAGCAAAAAATTGTATTTAAGCATTGTGCTTTAGGCTATTCGGGCCATATCCTTTTACAAGATGTCAATTTTAAAATTTCGAAGGGGGACAAAGTATTGATTACCGGCAGATCTGGTATTGGTAAGTCAACCTTAATAAAAACTCTTCTTAATGAAACACCCCTGATTAATGGGAAAATTATAATAGATAAAACTTTGGAAAAAAATAATTTTTTAGATAATTTTGGTGTTATTGGTCAAGATACTTATATATTTGCAGACACACTACGTTTTAACTTAACTCTAGGAAAAGACATATCTTTGGATAGACTCATTAACATATTAAAGGCAGTTAAATTGGATTATTTAGCAGATAAAGCACATTTAGAAATGCTAATTGGAGAAAAGGGATTAGCTCTCTCGGGTGGTGAAAAAAGAAAAGTAGAACTTGCACGAGCTCTATTAAGTGAAAAGGAAATATTATTAGTTGATGAGGGACTTTCGGGTTTAGATGAAAAGAGTAATGAGGAAATATTTTTACTACTTCAAAGCTTGCCACAAACAATAATAGAAATTGAACATGCAGTCAGTTTAGAAGAAAAAAGAAAATTTAATCAAGTTATTAATTTGAATTGATAGTAAAGAAAATTTGAATTTTAGTATAATTAGGTTTACGTTAATAAAAATAAGCCATTGTTTTTCTCGGGGGATGAGAGAAACAATGGCTTTTTGTATAGGACGAGTAGCTTAATCAAATTGCAAGCTATCGTCAACAGGAGACAGATATACATAGTTTAAGTTAGTGTTTTTACATTGCTCACTGAGGAAATTAATTAAAGTATCTTGTTCCTTGGTAATCGGAATTTGCTTAAGTACTATTTTAGATTGCAAATACATAACTAACTTATTACTCCAAGTAGCTGCGTCATCGTGGTTTTCAGCTTTGGTGATTACTTTTAAAATTGTCTGCTCAAGCGGAAGATATGCTTTAATTTGAACTTTATTGAAACTAGTATATAAATCTTTTAATACTGTGATGATTTCATCGTGCTTTGTAATAGATTTTTCTAATCTCTTTTGATACGGCTCGAAGGGATGTAATTAAATTAACCAGCACCGGTCAAGCGATTCGAATTCATGGCGGATTGATGAAAATTAAACAGGGGACAGTGCCAGATTATAATTCTCGCGTCCATGTTTTGTCGTCTATAAAGGAATAAAATAGCTAAGATGACAGCAAAATATTTCTTATAGAATGTCAATCATTATTATAGAGAAAAAAGAGTATACTAAACATA
>NZ_PCYR01000025.1:0-23124 GCF_002553805.1 Lactobacillus sp. UMNPBX19 | reverse complement strand
AGCTATTAAGAACATGACAATTCCTACAGTTTCAGATGTTAAGAAGAACGCTAAGAATGCCATTGCTCAAGCTGCTAAGGCTAAGAACGATGCAATCGATGCTTCAAACTTAACTGCTGAAGAAAAGGATACTTTGAAGCAGACAGTTGCTGGTGAAGTTAACAAAGCTAAGGCTGCAATTGATGCTGCCCCTAAAGACGCTGATGTTAAGACAGCGCAAACCGCTGGTGAAGAGGCTATTAACAAGATTAATGTTCCTGCTACTTCTGCAACTAAAGATGCTGCTAAGAATGCCATCGCTCAAGCTGCTAAGGCTAAGAACGCTGCAATCGATGCTTCAAACTTAACTGCTGAAGAAAAATCCACGTTAGTTGGCCAAGCACAAAAACTTGCTGATGACGCAATTGCTAACATCAATCAAGCAAAAACTAACGATGCAGTAAAAACTGCTAAGGACACTGGTGTTGGAACGATTAACAACATTCCTACTACTTCAGCAACTAAAGATGCTGCTAAGAATGCCATCGCTCAAGCTGCTCAGACTAAGGATGATGCAATCGATAAATCAAACTTAACTGCTGAAGAAAAGGATGCTTTGAAGAAGACCGTTGCTGGTGAAGTTCAAACAGCTAAGGGCAAGATTGATGCTGCCACTAACAACGCTGATGTTGAATCAGCTAAGAACACTGGTGTTGAAACGATTAACAACATTCCTACTACTTCAGCAACTAAAGATGCTGCTAAGAAGGCCATCGATGAAACTTCAGGTTTAACTGATGATCAAAAGCAAACAGCAAAGGATCAAATTGACAAAGCTGTTGATGATGCTAAAGAAAACATCAAGAATGCTTCTGATAACAAAGGTGTTGCAGATGCAACGGATGCAGGTAAGCTCGCAATCGACAAGGTAAGTGCAAAGGCAGCAATCGACGCAGCAGTTGCTGCTAAGAAGAGCGAAATTGCTCAGGCACCATTAACTGCTGAAGAAGCCAAGCCTTTAAACAACCTGGTAGATCAAGACGCTGCTGCTGCTAAGGCTGCAATTGATGCCGCTACTACTAGTGCAGCTGTTGAAACTGCCAAGAACAATGGTGTTGAAACAATTAACAACATCAAAGTTCCTACTACTTCTGCAACTAAAGACGATGCCAACAAGGCAACTGATGCTGGTAACATTACGCCAACTGTTCCAGGTGGCAAGGTTACTGTTAAAGATCCAAGTCACTTAACTGATGATGAAAAGAATCAAGTTAAGAAGAATGTGGAAGACGCTAATAAGGATAACTTCCCAGCAGGCACTGAAGTTACAGTAGGTTCTGACGGTACAGCTACAGTAACGTACCCAGATGGTTCGAAGGATGTCATTGCTGGTACTGATTTAATCATCGCTGCTAAAGGCGAAGATGTTCCTGGAAGCAAGTATCATTCACACAAGAATGGTTCAAACTCTAGTCAAGCTGATAGAGTTAAGGGAGCTTCTACTGCTAATGGCAGCATCGCAAACGCTGGTAACAACCTAGCTGTTAAGGGTGAAAGTGATAATGCCTTTGTAGGTGTTAAAGGTGAAAGTGATAATGCCATTGGTAATAACAAGGCTACTAGCTTAAAGAGATTACCACAAACAGGCACTAAAGATACTTCAATTTTGGGTGTGCTTGGTATGCTTTTAGCTTCACTTGGTCTATTCGGATTTAAGAAGAAGCGCGATAAAGAATAATTTATAATAGTTTTTTATAAATTCTATTGGTAAAAGTATCTAGAGAAAGTTAATTCTCAGATTTAAAAAGACGATCGAAAACTTTTGAAAAATTGTTTTTGATCGCCTTTTTGTGTGAAATGAAAACAAGATTCTACGTAAGCGTAAAATAACCGAGTATCTAGACTAGTTTTAGATTTCAATTATGATTAATTTATCAATATTTTGGAGGTTATTCATATGTCAGAAAAAAAGCTAATCGTCCCTCTTGCTCGTGAGCCAAAAGCTAAAAAGTCTAAGCCAGCTCGTAATTATTTACTGCTTTCTTTAAAGAAAAATGACCTAGAATTAGACTTCTATAGCGGTTGGAATCTAGAATTGATGAATAAATTGCTCGAAAAGATCCTATGATTAAACTCAGTGATTTAGGCCAAGTTTATATTGTTTGTGGTAAGACTGATTTACGCAAAGGAATCGATGACTAGAACCCGTGCGCCTCTAGTCAGCACAATTTAAAAGTCCTAACCAGGTGGTTAGGACTTTTTTGTTGCGCTTTTATCTTAGTATGATGAAAATATAGACGTATATTATCTGATAAATTGATATTTCAAAAAAATCTTAGAAAAGGTAAAAGCCAATGAAACTAAATAAAGATAATCAAACTTTAGATCAAATTGCTCCATTAGTTGAATATTCTTTTTTGAAAACTAATGACCTTCGCCAAGATGTTAACTTTTTAAGCAGATATGACCACAGTATGGGCTTTGGCGAATATAAAGATGGAAAACTAGCTAGTTACATCATGGTTAATGAATTTGAAAGTAGAATCTTTGCTAAAAAGGTGAAAATGGGTGGAGTTGGTTATGTAGCGTCATATCCGGAAAATCGCGGTCAAGGTGATATTAATCGCTTGATGAATGAAATTATTTTGGAATTGTACAAGCAGAACTACGCTATTTCTAATCTAGCACCATTTTCTGAAAGTTTTTATCGACGTTATGGTTATGAAAATGCTATTTATGAAAAAATGTATGAATTAAATCCGGCTTATTTGCGCTTGTTTAAACCAATTAAAGAAGGAAAAATTGTCCGAGGAAAATGGAAAGATTCCAACGTGTTTTGTTAAATTCAGGATGCAATTTTTCTTGCTTGTTAGTGTCCTTAATTTCTACAAAGCATGAAATAATTGGAACATTCATTTTAGCTGCATAATAATAGGGGCCCTTTTTGCAGAGGACGAGGTTTTCGATAATTAAGCCATAATTCTTGTTCTGGATATACCACAACCCAGTGATTTTTCTTAGAAAAGATTTTATTTAAGTGTTTTGGTAGTTCACTTCTTAAATAGCGAAAACTAGCAGTTACCGGGATGCTATCAATATTCCTCATTAAAAAGCCAATCCAGTTTGGTAGTTTTAAATTAGTATCTTCGATAACAAAATATAATCGCTTATGCTATTTCATAGCAAGCCTTTTAAGAGGGAGACAATCAAATTGGTTGTAGTGATTACAAGTTATAATAGCTGAAGAAATCTTGCCAAGAGATTTAGGATTATCAATTTTGGTATTTAAGGTTAAAAGGGGCGGTCCGACGTTAAGGATTCCGCGTGCAAGTATATTAATAGCTTTAGAAAAGGGACTATTATGATTAGCCCAAAATTTTTCTACTAATTTTAGGCGATCTTTTTTACTTAAAACTGGATCATCTGGTTCAACTTTTGCGTTAAATTTTTTCTCCTTAACACATCTTTTAATATTAAAAATAACCTCTTGCCGCTTTTTACCAATAATCATAACTAGTTCTCCAAATTTTTAGGGTAGATTCCAAGATCTATTTTATTTTTTAAAACCAAATATTATCTCACTTATCTTCATTCATGCTAAGCTAAGGTGAAAGAATAAAATATAAAAGGAGGAATCCCTAAATGAAAGTAGGTATTATTGGTGCTTCTGGAATGGCAGGAAGTGCTATTTATAAATTAGCTAGTGAAAATAAAGATCTCGAAGTTACAGGCATTGTCAGAGATAAAGAAAAGGCCGAAAGAGTTCTTGGCAAAGATGCTCACCTTTTAATTGGCGATGTTTTAACAATGGATGATAGCTTACTAGAAAACTTTGATGTGATTGTTGATGCCTTTGGTACAACTCCTGAAAAGGCAAAGGATCAAGTAAAGCTAGCAACTAAATTATGTGGTCTAGCTAAGAACAAGGATATTAGAGTGATCTTTATCTTAGGTGCAGGTAGTCTTAGAACTGGAATTGATAACCACTTGGTAGTGGAAGATATTAAGAAATTAACTGGTTCAGAAAACTGGATTAATACTCCTCAAGAGCAATTAAACGAATTAAACTACTTAAAGCAAGTTGAAGATGTAGATTGGCTTGGAATTTCACCAGCATTAACCTTTGAAGCGGGTCCAGAGGCTGCAGGTTATATGCTAGGTAACAATACTCTTCTCTTTAATAACAACAATGAATCTAAAGTAACTTCTGGAACAATGGCTCGCTTGGTTGTAAATGAAATTGTTCATCCAAAGCACCATAAAGAAAGAATTACTTTAGTTGATGAATAAAAAATAACCGTTATAGCATCTGTACTATAACGGTTTTATTGGGCAATTTTTAATTATTAGCAACTAATGAATGATAGAAGTTAGTCTTAGTTTGACGGTAGTAAGGAGTAATCCAGATGAATCCAACTCCGCAAGTAATGATACCAAGTAAGCCCCAGCCAATGAAACTTAAGTCTAAAACGAATAAGTCCATCTTGTGGCCGTCCATTAAATGACGACTTTCAGTAATCGCTTCGGTTGCTCCTATATCAGTTTGTCCGGCAGCAAATTTATCCTTTAAGATATATGGCGTCATGGCATAAGAATATCCCTTAATAATGCCAGGAATAATGAATAGGATCGTCCATAATGCAGTAAAAATATTAACCATGAAGAGAGTACATAAACTGTTCTTGAAACGTCCATTGCTGTAGGCACTAAAAATACCAGTGTACCAAGTTTCCATATTTCCTGTTTCAACGAAATCTAGGATAGTATAAGCAACTCCCCATAAGACTAAACCAGTAATTAAGCCGACAATAAATTTCGAGAGATCATAACCAGGCTTATAACCCTGAATTAATGCTCATGTACGGTAAAGAAGCAAGCAACCGAAAACAATAGATAGACCGCCAGCACTACACTATTCCGAACCAAAGACCAAAAGATAAGCATTTTGAGAAAATCTAAACTTTTGGATTTTCCTACAATGCCGACTACGGCGGAATCCCTCCCACTCCTTATATATTTCTTTCTGTATACATTGAATTTGTATTTAGTAAAATGCAGACAACACCACGGATCGGCTTTTGGCTGGACAATTCCAACCAAACACCGCAGCAGACAGTAGAAACCATTCTGAACGTTAGGAAGCCGGTATGATTGTTACATATAAGGGGAAGAAAAATTTCTTTTAGATACTTGTTTTCCTAAAACTGATGTGATATAATAATTCAATTCCAGAAAAGGAGTAAAAAATATGCGGCAAGGTATTATTAAATAAAACTATAATCAAATAGTGGGAACAAAGGATTATGATAGTCCCTTTTGTAGGGGCTTAGTTTTTTGTACCCAATTTAAGAATACTTTTGCCTTATCAATTTTGACATATCCCCAAAAACAGCACTCACAAACAGGTGTATGCTGTATATGTGTATGTCCGCAAATTATCATCCCCAGTGGTAAAAGTATTTTACTGCTGGGGATTTTTATGCCCTTCGGGGCAGTAAAGGGAGGACAATCACATGAAAATAATCAATATTGGAATTCTTGCCCATGTAGACGCTGGAAAGACGACCTTGACGGAGAGCCTGCTATATGCCAGCGGAGCCATTTCAGAACCGGGGAGCGTCGAAAAAGGGACAACGAGTACGGACACCATGTTTTTGGAGCGGCAGCGTGGGATTACCATTCAAGCGGCAGTCACTTCCTTCCAGTGGCACAGATGTAAAGTCAACATTGTGGATACGCCCGGCCACATGGATTTTTTGGCGGAGGTGTACCGCTCTTTGGCTGTTTTAGATGGGGCCATCTTGGTGATCTCCGCTAAAGATGGCGTGCAGGCCCAGACCCGTATTCTGTTCCATGCCCTGCGGAAAATGAACATTCCCACCGTTATCTTTATCAACAAGATCGACCAGGCTGGCGTTGATTTGCAGAGCGTGGTTCAGTCTGTTCGGGATAAGCTCTCCGCCGATATTATCATCAAGCAGACGGTGTCGCTGTCCCCGGAAATAGTCCTGGAGGAAAATACCGACATAGAAGCATGGGATGCGGTCATCGAAAATAACGATAAATTATTGGAAAAGTATATCGCAGGAGAACCAATCAGCCGGGAAAAACTTGTGCGGGAGGAACAGCGGCGGGTTCAAGACGCCTCCCTGTTCCCGGTCTATTATGGCAGCGCCAAAAAGGGCCTTGGCATTCAACCGTTGATGGATGCGGTGACAGGGCTGTTCCAACCGATTGGGGAACAGGGGAGCGCCGCCCTATGCGGCAGCGTTTTCAAGGTGGAGTATACAGATTGCGGCCAGCGGCGTGTCTATCTACGGCTATACAGCGGAACGCTGCGCCTGCGGGATACGGTGGCCCTGGCCGGGAGAGAAAAGCTGAAAATCACAGAGATGCGTATTCCATCCAAAGGGGAAATTGTTCGGACAGACACCGCTTATCCGGGTGAAATTGTTATCCTTCCCAGCGACAGCGTGAGGTTAAACGATGTATTAGGGGACCCAACCCGGCTCCCTCGTAAAAGGTGGCGTGAGGACCCCCTCCCCATGCTGCGGACGTCGATTGCGCCGAAAACGGCAGCGCAAAGAGAACGGCTGCTGGACGCTCTTACGCAACTTGCGGATACTGACCCGCTTTTGCGCTGCGAGGTGGATTCCATCACCCATGAGATCATTCTTTCTTTTTTGGGCCGGGTGCAGTTGGAGGTTGTTTCCGCTTTGCTGTCGGAAAAATACAAGCTTGAAACAGTGGTAAAGGAACCCACCGTCATTTATATGGAGCGGCCGCTCAAAGCAGCCAGCCACACCATCCATATCGAGGTGCCGCCCAACCCGTTTTGGGCATCCATCGGACTGTCTGTTACACCACTCCCGCTTGGCTCCGGTGTACAATACGAGAGCCGGGTTTCGCTGGGATACTTGAACCAGAGTTTTCAAAACGCTGTCAGGGATGGTATCCGTTACGGGCTGGAGCAGGGCTTGTTCGGCTGGAACGTAACGGACTGTAAGATTTGCTTTGAATACGGGCTTTATTACAGTCCGGTCAGCACGCCGGCGGACTTCCGCTCATTGGCCCCGATTGTATTGGAACAGGCATTGAAGGAATCAGGGACGCAACTGCTGGAACCTTATCTCTCCTTCACCCTCTATGCGCCCCGGGAATATCTTTCCAGGGCTTATCATGATGCACCGAAATACTGTGCCACCATCGAAACGGTCCAGGTAAAAAAGGATGAAGTTGTCTTTACTGGCGAGATTCCCGCCCGCTGTATACAGGCATACCGTACTGATCTGGCCTCTTACACCAACGGGCAGAGCGTATGCCTTACAGAACTGAAAGGGTATCAGGCCGCTGTCGGCAAGCCAGTCATCCAGCCCCGCCGTCCAAACAGCCGCCTGGACAAGGTGCGCTATATGTTTCAGAAGATCAGGAAGAACTAGCCGGGGAATTGAATGTTACCCGGCAGGCACTATCGAATTGGGAGAGAGATGTTAATGAACCCGATTTAAATATGTTGAAAAAAATTTGCTTTCTTTTTAAGGATATTAGAGTGATCTTTATCTTAGGTGCAGGTAGTCTTAGAACTGGAATTGATAACCACTTGGTAGTGGAAGATATTAAGAAATTAACTGGTTCAGAAAACTGGATTAATACTCCTCAAGAGCAATTAAACGAATTAAACTACTTAAAGCAAGTTGAAGATGTAGATTGGCTTGGAATTTCACCAGCATTAACCTTTGAAGCGGGTCCAGAGGCTGCAGGTTATATGCTAGGTAACAATACTCTTCTCTTTAATAACAACAATGAATCTAAAGTAACTTCTGGAACAATGGCTCGCTTGGTTGTAAATGAAATTGTTCATCCAAAGCACCATAAAGAAAGAATTACTTTAGTTGATGAATAAAAAATAACCGTTATAGCATCTGTACTATAACGGTTTTATTGGGCAATTTTTAATTATTAGCAACTAATGAATGATAGAAGTTAGTCTTAGTTTGACGGTAGTAAGGAGTAATCCAGATGAATCCAACTCCGCAAGTAATGATACCAAGTAAGCCCCAGCCAATGAAACTTAAGTCTAAAACGAATAAGTCCATCTTGTGGCCGTCCATTAAATGACGACTTTCAGTAATCGCTTCGGTTGCTCCTATATCAGTTTGTCCGGCAGCAAATTTATCCTTTAAGATATATGGCGTCATGGCATAAGAATATCCCTTAATAATGCCAGGAATAATGAATAGAATCGTCCATAATGCAGTAAAAATATTAACCATAAAGAGAGTACATAAACTGTTCTTGAAACGTCCATTGCTGTAGGCACTAAAAATACCAGTGTACCAAGTTTCCATATTTCCTGTTTCAACGAAATCTAGGATAGTATAAGCAACTCCCCATAAAACTAAACCAGTAATTAAGCCGACAATAAATTTCGAGAGATCATAACCAGGCTTATAACCTTGAATTAATGTTTCATTGTTATAGCGAAGGATTGAGTAAGTAAAATCTTTTCCAGTCCAGATCCAACGATTAATATCCATGATAATGGCGTTAAATAACCAGGCAAAAATAGTTAGACAAATAGCCCAGCCCCAATTGCCACGTAGTTGGTCTTTAGACGCTTGTTTCATTTGTGCACGTGTCATAATTGCTTTCCCTCCAATAATATATTAAATATACATCCATATTATCTTATCACTATGAAGATGAATAAAATTAAAATTTCTCAACTTTTGTTATAATCGAAATACTAACTTAAATCGAAGAAGGGTTGCTCATGAAATATAAACAATTAATTTTTGACGTTGATGATACTTTAATTGACTTTGCTGCTACGGAAGATTCATCCCTGCATGCATTGTTTAAATCGCATAAGCTGCCTCTCTCCTCTGACTTGCAGAAACAATACCATACTTACAATCAAGGACTTTGGCGCAGACTTGAATTGGGTGAAATTACTTATGAAGAATTAAGCGAGATGACATTTCATGATTTTATTAAGGAACATTTCGGTCTAGAAGTAGATGGAAATGAATGGATGAATGAATATCGCTCTTACTTTGGTGAAGCTCATCAGTTGCTACCAGGTGTGGAAGATACGCTGAAGTTTGCCAAAAAACAAGGCTATAAGTTAACAGTCTTAAGTAATGGTGAAAAGTTTATGCAGCGTCATCGCTTAGAATTGGCAGGTATCAAAGACTACTTTGATTTGATTGTAACGTCTGAAGAAGCTCATTATTCTAAGCCAAATCCGCATGCTTTTGATTATTTCTTTAGCCGTACAGAGATTGGTCCAAATGAGACTTTATTTTTTGGGGATGGATTGCAGTCAGATATCTTAGGTGCTGAAAAATATGGCTTTGATAGTATTTGGTATAATCATCGTCACCGTAAGGATAATATTGGACTTCATCCCTTATTTGAAGTTGAAACATATCCAGAATTTGTTAAATTAATGCAAAATGATTTTAAGAAAGTATATTAAAAGGAGTGCTTAGGCACTCCTTTTGTATTACCCTATTCTTTTTCAAAACCAACCATTAAGCCGCCTTCTTCAGCATAGAAGCTGCAAAGTGCGCCGCATTCGCCAATGGTAACTTTAGCATCTGGGAAGTTATCTAAGATAATTTCTTTCATGCTTAAAGCAGAGCCTTCATTTTGTACATGGTCGATTTGAACGCGGCCTCCGCGATAGCCAGCTTTAACCATATCATCTAATAATTTTCTTTTAGCTTTCTTAGCGCCGCGAGCTTTCCCTAAAAGTTCAAACTCACCTTTATTGTTTGCTGTTCCAATAACAAATAGCTTCAGTAAACCAGCAATCTTTGCGACAGCTGGTGGAATTCGGCCATTGTTACTTAAGTTAGTTAAATCTTGTAAGGCAAACATTAAATCAAGGTGGTGTTGGTATTCTTCCGTTGCTTTAACAATCTCTTCAAAAGCTTTTCCAGCACTTGCCAAACTAGCAATCTTTTCCGCAAGTAATCTTAATTGTGGACCAGCTGAGCGAGAATCAAAGACTAAAATTTTAGCTTTTGGATTCTTTTCATGATAAATCTTAGCAGCTTGGGTAGCTGAATTATAACTACCAGAAAGTGCACTAGTTAAAGTAATGACAAAGATTTCGTCGCTGCCTTCAAAGGCCTTAAGCCAGTCATTTACATTTGGACAGGCAGAAGTTGATTTGTTTTTAGTATGCTTTAAGGTGTAGAGAAATTTATCTAAATCAATATCAGGCGTATCGAGCCAAAGCTTGCCATCAACGTGAAGTGATAAAGGAACAGTAACATGATCAATTCCATCGATTTGATCAGCTGTGATATTCGCAGTTGAATCTGTAATAATTTTTATCGGCATATAGATTACCTCGAATTAAATATATTAAGCTGTTTTCTTTCAGTCTAAAATACTATAGATAGTAAAGTCAAAGAAAATGCTATAGGTACAAAAAAGAGCAGCCATAAGGCTGCTCTTAGTTAATGTGAAAATACTAGTCCTAATAAGCCGCCTAAGGCTACTAAAGCCAGAAGAGGCAATACTAGATAAGAAACGAAGGCAAATAGCAGTCCGATCACGATTAAGAAACCGACGATCTTCAAAATGCCAATTCCTAGTTTCCAGAACAGCCAAATAATTAATAAGGCTAATAAAAGTGAAAACATATTTCGAACCTTCTTATAAAAATCAATTATATTTTGATATTAATCATATTACGAATTAAGGAGAAAGTGTAGATAAGTTTTTATTAAGAATGGTTAGAAGAATTTTCGTTAACGAAAGTTGTGTTCAAATACGATAAACCGAGAACATTTTAACCTCTTTATCTAAAAATGATGATAGAGGTGAAGAAAATGAAATACTTATTTAGATATTTAAAAAAAGAACCAGTAAAGGTGGGGATTGTAATCATCCTAACAATTATTACTTCAGCTTTACGAGTTACTCATGCTTTAATCAATGTAAATATTCTAAATTCTTTGATCAAATTACAGATGGATAACTTTTTTAACTGGGTAATGATTGATATTGGAGTCTTTGCAATTCTATCTATTTTTCTGATTTTGCTTCAAATTCAAACGGCTAAAACAATTGAATTTTTATGCTTGGATTTAAGAAAGGATATTGTTCGCCAAATTGCTAATAAGCCAATTATGAAATACCAGGAAAAAGATACAGGAGTATATGCTTCCTGGTTAACTAATGATATGAATACAATCGAAAATAATGGCTTTTATAATATTTTACAATCCATCCAAGTTATTACGGACCCATTATTTTCAATTATTGCCTTACTACAATTTTCTTGGACATTTATACCTTTAATTTTAATAGTCTCATTTTTAACAGTTTTTTTACCACAAATTGTTCATGATAGATTAGCTAGTGCGAGTTTATCAACTACTCAAGCTAATGAAAATTTACTTAGTACTATTAATGACGGTTTGAGAGGTTTTGCAACATATTCTATTTTTGGCGTTGAGAGACAACTTGAAAATAGAATTACTAATGCCACTATGACCTTAATTGGTAAAAAAGTACGACAAGCGAAATATCAAGCAGTAGCTAATAATATTGCCGGTTTTTCAAATATTTTAGGACAAACTGGTATTGAAGCTTGGACTGGTTTTCTAGCTCTGCAGAAAAGTATCTCGATTGGTGTAATCGGATCTTCAGGAAACTTGTCCTACAACGTTTTTAATTCATTAGCTGCGATTGCACCAATGTGGACAGAAATGACTGCATTGACACCAATTTTTGAAAAATATCACCTTGATGATAAAAGTAAGCCAAAACAAATTGGTAGAACACTTGAAAATAATAATTTTCAAACTTTAGATGTTGAGAATCTACAAATTTCTTTTGGAGATAAGCCGGTTTTTAAACAACCATTAAATTTACATATAAGTAAAAATCAAAAGATTGCTATTGATGGCGATTCTGGTAGTGGCAAAAGTACATTTTTAAAAATAATTTCAGGTCAAATAAAAAATTATCAGGGGTCAGTTAAAATTAATAATCAAGATGAAAAAACTCTCAGTTATGATGCGATTAGAGAAGTATTGATCTATGTAGATCAGATTCCATACTTATTTAACGGGACGATTCGTTATAACTTAGAGTTAGGCGAACATTTTAGCGATCAAGAAATATTCGATGCCTTAAGAAAAGCTGATTTGCTTGATTATGTTAAGGAGTTACCCGCAGGATTAAATACAAAAGTTGACGAAAATGGTACAAAAATGTCTGGAGGACAGAAGCAGAGATTAGCTTTAGCTCGTGGCCTACTAAGAAATAGAAAGCTATTTTTATTAGATGAAAGTACAAGCAGTTTAGATAAGAAAAGTGCTTTGAATGTTGAAAATATCTTTTTGAGTCAACCAGATATTACAGTTATTTTTATTAGCCACCAGCTACATGATGAAAACAAACAGAAATTTGATAGGATCGTTAAGATATAAAAGAGACAGATAGATGAATGTACTATACTTTCGGTAACATACTTACAAAGTCACTATATCCTGCAAGTTTTAAAATTTTGGTTATTTGCTGACAAGTAGCAGCGTCATTTTGAAAAACAGACTCATAATATTTTCCAAGTAACTTTATAAACAGGAGAGACCCTTTGCTATTAATGGTCGAAATATAAGTTAATACTTCTTGGATTAACTTTGTGGAGTTTTTCTCGTAGCAATTATCTAGGTAATTAATACAGATTGCGCCAATGCATTCTTGCAAAGAACTTTGCAGAATATTTGGATTAGAATACTTCGCTAAGATAGTACTTACTAAAAAGTTCAACTCATCTATATCGTAGATACGCATTGTTTCTCTAAAAATTTGAAGAGAATGAATATTCCAATTGTTGTTGACGAGAATGTATTGTTTCAGTTTATTTTTTAACTCAATTGGAATTTCTTTAGTTTTAGGAAGATAGACCTCTAAATTAAGTTGCAACTGCAATTTATAATATTCAGTTTGGCGATTATTAGGAAGTAAATCTATCTCTTGTTTTATTTTTAATAATTTATCTTTGCTTTTTTGCTCAAAAGCTACAGAAATTCTATTCATAATATCTTCTGAGATATTTTCTTTATCATTTAGATTTTCAAAAAAATAGGTAGCGTTTATCTGATGTTTATTAAGAATTTGAAGGAGATCGTTAGTCCCAATATCGTGAATATTTCTTTCAACTTTTGAATAAAAAGAGGTTGAGACTACATTTGCAGCCATTTCTGTTTGAGTTAATCCTAGTTGTTTCCTAAGATTTAGCAGTGCTTCACCGATTGTCATTCTGTATACCTCAAATTCAATTTTTTAATAATAATTTTATTTAATGCTTATTCTATCACGTTATAGGATGATAATAATTTCAATTGCGTTAATAAGCTATAATAAAGAGAAATTACCACAAATTTACTACGATTACATTTAGAAAACTAGAAAAATGAAAAAACTAACAACAGGAATTTTAGCCCATGTAGATGCTGGAAAAACTACCTTGTCAGAAGGGATGCTCTACAAAAGTGGCACATTGAGAAAATTAGGTGCAGTTGATAAAGGAACTGCCTATTTAGACAGTGATGATTTAGAGAAGAAGCGCGGGATTACGATTTTTTCCCATGTTGCGTGTATTCAAACCGGTAATAGTGAATTACAAATTTTAGATACGCCAGGCCATATTGATTTCGCTCAAGAAATGGAAGAGACGTTAAGTGTTTTAGATTATGCCATCTTAGTTGTATCAGCGAGTGAAGGTGTAACTGGATATACGCGCACTCTTTGGAGCTTATTAAAAAAGCATCAAATTCCAGTTTTTATCTTTGTCAATAAAATGGATACCTTGAAAGCTGATAGGGAGAATATCCTCAATCAACTTAATGAGCTGGATGACAATTTTATTGAGTTTGACAATCAAGATGAAGATTTTTATGAAAAAGTAGCTACTGCAGATGAAACAACCTTAGATCAATATCTAGAACTTGGAAAAATAGAAGATAGTGCAGTCAAAAAATTAATTAATAAAAGAAAAATTTTTCCAGTATATTTTGGAGCAGCTTTAAAATTAATTGGAATAGACGAATTTTTATCAGGCTTAGATAAGTGGACTGATGGAAGAAAGTATCCTAATGACTTTGGAGCTAGAATTTTCAAGGTTTCTTATGATGAAAAGGGCGAACGATTAACTTGGATAAAGATTACGGGTGGTAGTTTAAAAGCCAAGACCGAAATATTTCCCTATGAAAAGGTAAATGAAATTCGTCGCTATAACGGCACTAAGTATCAAGTTATTCCCCAGGCAGAAGTTAGCGAAATTGTTGCTGTCAGTGGCTTGAAAAGCACTTATCCCGGACAAGGCTTAGGCTTTGAAAATGATCAGACTAATTTTACCGTTCAGCCGGTTTTAACTTATGCAGTAAAAGTTGACTCAGCTAACACAAATGCTTGTTTGCGGGCATTAAGACAACTTGAAGATGAGAACCCTCAACTCCATGTTAAGTGGAACAAGCAGACAGAAGAGATAAGTATTGATGTTTTGGGAAAGATTCAATTAGAAATTCTCCAGCAACTATTACTCGATCTCTTTAATTTAGAAGTTGAATTTACTCAGGGCAAGATCCTTTACCAAGAAAGTATTAAAGCTTCAGTTGAAGGAGTTGGTCACTTTGAACCTTTAAGGCACTATGCAGAAGTTCACCTGTTACTCACTCCTGGTAAAAACGGAAGCGGCTTAGTTTTCAAAAATAATTGTAGCTTAGAAGTTTTGCCTAAAAAATGGCAAGATCAAGTGATGGAGAGTTTATCTACTAAAGAACACTTAGGTGTCTTAACTGGGTCGCCTATTACAGATCTTGAAATCACTCTAGTTGGAGGCCGGGGAAGCAATGTTCATACAGTTGGCGGAGATTTTCGTGAGGCAACTTATCGTGCAGTGCGGCAAGGATTAATGGAGCTAAAAGCTAGAAAACAAGTTTATTTACTTGAACCTTGGTACCAATTCACTCTAAGAATTAATCAGGATCAAGTTGGCCGCGCAATTAATGATATTGAGAGAATGGGTGGAAAATTTGAACTTGGAGAAAGTAGTGGGAACGTCACTACGATTACCGGTCAAGCACCGGTAGCTCAGATGCAGGATTATGCCACTGAAGTTAGAAACTACACGCATGGTAGTGGACAGCTAGAATGTTTATTCTTGGGTTATCGAGAATGTAAAGATAGTGCTGCTATTATTGAAGAAATGTCTTATGATCCATTATCTGACATTAACAATACTCCTAACTCCGTCTTCTGCTCCCATGGCGCAGGTCATACAGTTGTTTGGGATGAAGTCCCAAGTCATACACAGTATCCATATTTAGGATAAATTGCTGCACTATTTTGGTAGATTAAGCTAAATAATTTTACAATAAAACGCTTTCATTATTTATGAAAAGGTGCTATATTAAAAGTGTGAAATAGCTCTAGTAGAAGTCACGATTAGGATTGTTAATATTTATATTTTTTATTAAGTCGACGATACTCTAGCTATTGCAATTCATAAATATATTGGCTCTTTGTCAAATGGTGTTGATAAAAGTCAATTAAAAATTAAATAATAGGGAAAGGCATTAGGCTGCTAAATAGTAGTCTGATGCTTTTTCTTTAATAATGGCATCCTTTTCTTCTAGCTTGATTCTGGTTACTAGATGATTGAAGTTAGCGTAACCGTAGGCAGTACGTTCAATCTGTTTAATCTTACGGTTGGTTCCTTCAAGGCAACCGTTTGATTCATCGAACTTAGCAGCGTTGAGAATATCATGGAGATTACGTTTGAGAGTATTTAGAGTGGTGTGCATCATATTGCCAACATGATCTTTGCTTTGAATTAGGCTTCGTAACTTCCATAGTAAAATTGACATATTCATGAATTATTCAGTAGAATTAAAGCAGGCTTTCAGCAACGGTTAGCTACCGCGAAAGCCGCGTGATAGCTTGGTCTATTGCAATAAGTATAACGCTAGGCGCAGTTAGCAAATTTGTCATCAATCTAGCAAAAGCTTATGCGATAATAAAAAAAGCTAACCACAAGGGTTAGCACGAACCGTCACCTGAGTTACGATTGGAGTTAGCAACTTGCACTTGCTAGCTCCTTTTCTTTTATTATTATATGAAATAAAACCAAAAACTGCAATCAATTAAAATTTGGTGTAAGTGTCAATGTTTTTGCGGTAGCCTAAAAACCATTAGTCTGACCTTAATTCCTTAATAATTTATGTGGTTTAACATTCGATTGAATTTACTTAAATAACTTCCGCCAGCAACTTCTGTTGTTAACGCTCCATGTTGAATTCCAATGTGCGTTTCATGACGCCGCTTTAAGCTATCTCTAGCTGCTGCCTGTAATTTCTTGCGTTCTAAACTGATCAACTTACCTGTCTCAAAGTCACTATTGAGCCATTGCTCTAAGCCGTGACAGCACTTTTTGAAATGCACGAAGCTATTAGCTACTTCCTTGTAGGAATACTGGATGAAAACAATGAAGAACTACAGAAAAGTGTAGCAGATGCACATTATTATGCTACTCAAACAGAACTTGATGCTGAAAGTATTGATGATAAACTTGCTTTAACCGTAGTCAAGTTACTGTTATTAGCTAAAAACGCACATACTTATTTTGCTACTGAGCTTGCTAAACGTAGCTTTGAAGTTGAAATGCTGATACAAGCATTATGTGTTGTAATTATGAATAACGTTGAAAAAATTGCATAAGTACAATGAAAAAGTTACATTGATTAGTAACTTTTTATTGTTTTGTGTTGATTTAGATACTATAAACTATATTAGTATCTATAAAGCTTGTGAGACTAATTGGCTCATAACTTGAAAGATCAGCATTTTCAGTGCGGGTTACTACTTTCAACTCTTGAATACAAAATATGTTAATCTTTCCCACGGTAATATCTTTTAAGTTCTTGATATAAAGAACTATTTTCTAGCAAGTATTCATTATAGTGAAAAATTCCTAGTATTTTCTGGCAGAAAGGTTGCATTATTGTGACTACAATTGTAAACTAATAAGTGTTAGGAGGTTACAAACGTAAACTTAGAATTCAATTAATGGAGGAAGCCAATTGAAGGATGCAAAGAATGTAACCATCACCGATTCTGAATGGATGGTTATGAAAGTAATTTGGACAATGGGACATGCGACTAGTCGTGAACTAATTGATGCTATGAACGAATTAGAAGGCTGGTCAGCTTCAACAACCAAAACGCTACTTCACAGGTTGATTCAAAAACAGGCGGTTGCGCAGCATGGCGGCAGTCGACCATTCACGTATAAGCCGGTTGTTGGCGAGAAGGAATCAATGGCGGCAGCGGCAGATGATTTGTTTGACCATATGTGTGCGATGCGGGCTGGTTCAACAATTGCCGGCGTTATTCAGTCAAGGGAACTCTCACGGGCGGATATTGCGAACTTACAGGCGATTCTAGCTGAAAAGGCCAAAACAGCGCCCGAAAAAGTTCAGTATAACTGCTTGCCAGGTGATCAAACGTGTTAAGACTGTGGTGTTCTGTTTACTTTTAGGATTGCTGCACAAAAATCCCGAGCCCGGGGATTTCCACACAAGGAACTTATATTTAGGCTTCTAACCGCTTTGCTACGCACACTTATTTTTAGGAAGGTCGATAATCATGGAAAATAAAGAGGAACATATGAACATGAAAAACATGAGTGCTAAGAATATGGAAAATAATGAATCAAATATGAGTCATATGGATCACGATATGACCGAAATGGATCACAGCCAAATGAACATGAATCACGGTGATATGGATATGGCTGGGACCGACATGATGATGCACGGTGGCTCAATGATGCATATGGGGAATTTGAAAGTTAAATTTTGGGTCTCCGTTGTCTTAGCGATTCCAGTTTTACTGTTAGCACCAATCATGGGTTTAAACGTTTCCATCCTTAGTTTTAGTTCACCGCTAATTGTTGGCATTATCATCGTTTTGTTTGATACGGCACTTTACTTTTATGGCGGAATGCCCTTTTTAAAGGGGGCTAAAGCGGAAATTCAGAATAAATCTCCTGAAATGATGACGCTAGTAACCCTTGGAATTTCCGTTTCGTATTTCTACAGTTTGTACGCATTTATTGCCAACAACTTCTTGAACCCGGCAAATCCTGTAATGGATTTTTCGTTCGAACTTGCAACCCTGATTTTAATTATGCTTCTAGGACACTGGATTGAAATGAATGCATTGATGGGGGCTGGGAATGCATTACAAAAGATGGCGGCTCTGTTGCCTAAGACGGCCCATCTAGTTACAGATAATGGTGAAACAAAAGAAGTGCCAGTATCTGATTTAAAAGTTGGTCAAGCTTTCCAAGTGCGTTCAGGTGAGAGTATTCCAGCCGATGGTGTTATTACGGCTGGGGAGTCGACCGTGAATGAAGCACTGGTAACCGGTGAATCTGCTGCCGTTACCAAGAACGTTGGCGATAAGGTCATTGGTGGTACAATCAACAATAACGGGACGCTAACGGTTAAAATTAGTGGTACTGGTGACTCCGGCTATCTTTCTCAAGTAATGAAAATGGTTCGAAATGCCCAGCAAGCTAAATCTAAAGCAGAAGATAAAGCTGATTTAGTTGCCAAGTATCTATTTTACGCGGCACTTAGTGTTGGGATTATTGCTTTCTTTGCCTGGTTACCCCAGGGATTGGCGACTGCAATGACGATCATGGTGACCGTCTTCGTGATTGCTTGCCCGCATGCATTAGGATTAGCGATTCCATTAGTGGTTTCTCGTTCTACTACGATTGGCGCTCAAAATGGGCTATTAGTTCGAAATCGCCAAGCCATTGAAGCAAGTCAACATGTTAGCCACGTTCTCTTGGATAAAACTGGCACGTTAACAGAAGGTAAATTTACGGTGAATGCATTGATTCCAAATGATGGGATTGACGAAACAACGTTATTAAGCCGACTGGCCGCCCTTGAAAATAATTCGACTCATCCGCTGGCCCAAGCAATCATTGCTGAAGCCCAAGCGAAGGACATTGAAGTCGTTGCGGCTGAAAAGTCTCAAAATATTCCGGGCGTTGGTATTTCCGGTAATATTGATGGTACTGACTATATGATTGTTAATGGTAACTATTTAACGAAGCAAGGGATCAGGTTTGACAAAGCCACTGCTGATAAATGGGCTGCTAAGGGTAATTCCGTCAGCTTCCTATTGCAGGGCACCCAAGTTCAAGGAATGGTTGCTGAAGGTGACACCATCAAAGCGAGTGCTAAGGAATTAATTAGTGGTCTTCAGAGGCGAGGAATTACCCCTGTAATGCTCACTGGCGATAATCCAAAAGCCGCGGAACACGTTGCTAACTTACTAGGATTGACTGAATTCCATGCAGGCCTATTACCAGATGATAAGCAAAAGATTATTGCTGATTATCAAGCAAAGGGCAATCACGTCATCATGGTTGGTGACGGCGTAAATGACGCACCAAGTCTTTCCGCGGCCGATATTGGAATTGCAATTGGTGCCGGAACCGATGTTGCCATTGATTCCGCTGATGTTGTGTTGGTTAAATCAGAACCCAGCGATATTTTACATTTTCTTGATTTGGCTAAAATCACAAATCGGAAAATGGTTCAAAATCTCTGGTGGGGAGCAGGCTACAATATTGTCGCAATTCCACTCGCTGCCGGTGTGTTGTCATTTATGGGAATCACTCTAGACCCAGCCGTTGGTGCTGTGGCCATGGCGATGTCGTCAATTATCGTGGCAATTAATGCGATGGGATTGACTGGTAAAAAGATTAAAAACGTGTAATTAAGTGATGATAAAAACTTATTATAGAAACAAAGCAAAAGGAAGTGAAACTATGTCACAATGGATTCTGATAGCCCTTTTTCTTCTAGCACACCCACTCATGATGCTATTTATGCACAAGGGTATGCACGGTGGCTCTGGTAGTATGGGCTGCTGTGGAAACAACACTCAAAAAAATTCCAATAATACTGAAAAGCCACGTAAAAAAGTCAATTAAAAATTAAATAATAGGGAAAGGCATTAGGCTGCTAAATAGTAGTCTGATGCTTTTTCTTTAATAATGGCATCCTTTTCTTCTAGCTTGATTCTGGTTACTAGATGATTGAAGTTAGCGTAACCGTAGGCAGTACGTTCAATCTGTTTAATCTTACGGTTGGTTCCTTCAAGGCAACCGTTTGATTCATCGAACTTAGCAGCGTTGAGAATATCATGGAGATTACGTTTGAGAGTATTTAGAGTGGTGTGCATCATATTGCCAACATGATCTTTGCTTTGAATTAGGCTTCGTAACTTCTTGGTATCTCTATCTTTTAAAGCTTTACTGATATCTTGCATGAGGTTATAAGTATTTTCAAGCTCATTGTTTAAAGAAAGCCCATCAGCCACGATTTGTTCTTGAGTTAGGGTATCTTTTAATCTGGATTGATAGCACGGCTTAACTTTTTCCAGGTCATCAAAAGGCTTAAGATAAAGTTTCCAGTAATATTTAAGCAGGTTGTATTCCCATGAACCTTTTTTGTGCTTCTTCATTTCTTGAATGCGACAGGAATTAAAGGAACGGTTAAGCATCTGAACGATATGGAAACGGTCGAGGATTACTTGAGCATTAGGAAAAAGCTCCTTAGCCATAATGTCATAATAGTAATTAAGATCCATAGTTACAGTCTTAACCTTGTTTCTTACGGTTATTGGGAAACGTTTAAAGTAATTGATAATATATTTTTTTAATCTGGTAGGCAGTACCTTAACTATTTTGTGCGTGTGACCATCAATGGCAATAAAGTGCAGCTGTCTGCCAACGCCTCTGAATTCATCAAAAGCCAGGTATTCCGGCAGCCAGTCGGTATCTTCAAAGGAAGACGGACTATATTTCTCTAGTACGCGTTGCACGGTATTGGTTGAAGTTGAAGTTTGTCTGGCAATGCTCTTCATGGACCAGTCTTCGGTTAAAGAGCCAATAATTTTACGCTTGGTGGCATTAGAAATACAGCAGTATTTATCTACTAGTTCCGTTTGAGCCATCGAATTCGTCTGACAATTACGGAAGATAATTCTTTCTTTAGCTATTCTGATAAAGACAGGTAGACTAGCATCTAAAGCAGGATAACGCACATTTGAATATAGGTGACCATTATGTACGATGTTATCTGAGCCGCAGTTTAAGCAATGGTCTAAATGTACAATAGCGTGGTAGAACTTGGCTTCACGATTACGATATTTGCCAGTTGAGATATCCAAAAATTCTAACAAAGGGTCTTTAATATTCAGAGAAAATTTAATACAATCATTACAAGAGGACATAAGCAATTCACCTTAATTTCTAAAGAGTGGTATCAAAGGACATTATGCAGTGAGGCTTGTGCCTCTTTTTTAATGCAAAAAATCCTATTGATAGAATATCATAGAAATCTATCAACAGGATTTATCATAGAACCAATATATTTTATAAGAAAAGGAAGTTCTGATTAATGAACTTCCTTTTTTGGTGTTAATAAAAATGTAAGTAAAGTAACTATTTGAATCCCATTTGCTTGCGTAGGACCGTGTAGATTGGTTCTCCACCTAAGAGAGCTAGAATTAGATAGGCAATAAAGACACTCATAATCATTGGCAGAACTTGTTCTACCGTTCCGATCATTTCTGTTAGCAAAATAATTGCGGTAAATGGGGCTCGCAAAATTGCCCCCAGGTAGGCTGTCATAGAGACAATAATGATATTAGTATAGTTGTCAGTAGGAATGAGGCCTAAGTGGATAAAGACAGTCGCAAAAATCGTCCCCATTAAAGCCCCTAAAACTAAAATAGGCATAAAAGTACCACCAGGGATAGAACTACAATAAGAAATCATAGAAAAAATTAGTCTTAGTAGAAAGAAGACAACTGGGATTAAAATCCATGAAAGCTGCCCTAGTTTTTCTTCTTGGATAATTAATGGATTGTGAAAGAGTGAATCGATTAAGTAATGTGATCCGCCCAAAACATGAGGAAAAGCAAGACCAATTGGAATAACTAATAAAAGGGGAACAATACTGTGGTATTGCATCGGAATAATTTTTAGCTTGTTGAAAAGCCATTTAGTATTTAAAAGAGACCGTTGATATCCATATGCCATTAGACCTGCTACAATTCCGACTGTAATTAAGGACCAGTAGGAGTGGACGGGTAATTTTTTAGCAATTGGAAGATAAAGACAGGGCCGCGTTCCAAAAAATATAATGGTAACTAAGTCAGCTGAAGCAGCGGCTCCTAAGGCACTGATACATTCTTTAGGTTTAAAAGAATGGGTAATGACTTCAACAAGAAAAAATACACCTGCAAGTGGGGCTGAGACCGCTGCACTAAGGCCAGCCGCAATTCCAGCGCATTGAAGTAAGCGTCTATCTTCTTCACTACATTCAAAAATGTCTTCTGCAAAACCTTGACCTACTAAAGCCCCCATTTGGATGCACGGTCCTTCTCGCCCAAGAAAAAGTCCCATTGAGCTTACTAAGAGGCAGCCTACGAATTTTCGCCATAAGACGGGGAACCACTCAACTTCGTGTTCTCCCATTAAGGTTGCTTCGACTTGGGGAATACCTGAACCAGATAAGTCTAGTAAATATGGTTTAATAATTTTGCTCACAAGGATACAGATAAAGAATGTAAAGATAGTATATAGGCTTATCCATTGGGGATGGGCTGCGAGATAGGGATAGAGAAAGTATAAAAAATGAATGCTTTTATCGATAACAAAACGGAAAATACTGACAATCATCCCTATAATTAATCCGATAATGATGCTTTGAACTAAAAGCTGGGGCACTCGGCTAGTGAAGGGGCGTCTAAGAAAATCTTTAGCAGGCTTCATAATTGTGACTTCTTTCATGTATACGTTGTTAGGTTTATTGTATGCCGAAAGAAGAAAAGAAAACAAATGATAGCAGGGGAAGTATGCATAATTTTATATTCGTTTTGTGGAGAGTGAAGATCACCACAAAACGAATATAAAAACATGACTTAATTATCTGAAACTGATCTCTTCTAGATATTAATAATATTTCGCCGATTGTAAAATTAAATTGAACACTTGATAAAAAATAAAAAGTCCATTCGGACCTG
>NZ_PCYR01000024.1:0-24173 GCF_002553805.1 Lactobacillus sp. UMNPBX19 | reverse complement strand
CTGAAACGTCCTTAGGCCAGTTTAAGAGGCGACAAACGTCCTTACGATCATATTGCTTATACAAAGTAAATTGTTGATCAGGGGCGAGTAATATACAAGAAAAAACATAGACACGTCATTTATATTGCTTCTAATCCTGTAACTGCTGATGCTGTTAGAAGAAAATTGCAACGACTATTTGCCGATTATACAAATAAACCAGTAGTTTCGAAAGTTCAAATTATAAAAACGACAGTAGCTGATACTTATGCTTATTTAACTCATGAGTCAAAAGAGGCTATTAGACAAAAGAAACATATCTATGATAGCAAAGATATTGTGTTGTTGAGCAATTTTGATTTAGCTAGATATCAGGTACTTGATGTTGAGATGAAAGAGGATATACTGAATAAAATCTTAGATGTTGTTTACGTAAACGAACTTGAAAATATCATTGAGTTAAGGCAGTATTTTGCTGTTTGTGATGATATTGAGATGATGTTCGGTGTGTCAGATATTCGACAATTAAATAAAATTATACGTGAAAATACTGGGATAATTAGGTTATATCTAGATGGGAATTATCAAAATCATCAAAAGGAAATTGATAATGGAGATAGATAAAGGATATTGAAAAGATGAGTTATAGAAAAGATTTAGAAAATGCTAGAAATTATGAAGATTGTCAAAAAGCATACGATAAGGAATGTGCTAGACGCTATAAAATTTTTTTGAAAAAAGAGGGAGAAGATAGGGCGTTTACACATATGGTTGCTATTGATTTTTCTATTTGGTTTGATGCGCAAATGAGATTAAGAGAATTGAAAATTTATGACGAAGACATAATTTCGAGATACTAACAATTACTATGTGGCAGAATGCAAAGGAGTGTTAGTTATGGATGATATTCGGTTCAAGGAACGGTATATTGGGTTCGTATTTAAAAATTTCAAAAATCCAGATTCTTATTTGGATTATGGCTCGTTTAATCTTGGTTATTGTGAAGGATTAGATGAAGAATTTGCCGATTTGACATTTAGATTTAACTTTTCTGGGAAATTAATGCCTGATTTTTGGCATGCTAAAGATGGATTTTCTATTATTGCAATGTGGAATTGGGAACGGAAAAATTATTTTATTAAAGAGTAGTTCAACAAACGGGCCATATTGTTGTATAAGTGATGAAATACTGAATTTAAAACTTAGTTTATATGTGGTAAAATGTTTTAATCAAGTTTAGGAGGAATTAATTATGAAGTGTAATTAATGTAACAGGGTTCAATTAAAAGAGGGAAGCGTATCATTAACCCTATAAACTACGTCTGCCCTCATTATTGGAGGGTGAAATGTGAATACATCCTATTCACAATCGAATTTACGACACAACCAAATTTTAATTTGGCTTTGCATTTTATCTTTTTTTAGCGTATTAAATGAAATGGTTTTGAACGTCTCATTACCTGATATTGCAAATGATTTTAATAAACCACCTGCGAGTACAAACTGGGTGAACACAGCCTTTATGTTAACCTTTTCCATTGGAACAGCTGTATATGGAAAGCTATCTGATCAATTAGGCATCAAAAGGTTACTCCTATTTGGAATTATAATAAATTGTTTCGGGGCGTTAATTGGGTTTGTTGGCCATTCTTTCTTTTCCTTACTTATTATGGCTCGTTTTATTCAAGGGGCTGGTGCAGCTGCATTTCCAGCACTCGTAATGGTTGTAGTTGCGCGCTATATTCCAAAGGAAAATAGGGGTAAAGCATTTGGTCTTATTGGATCGATAGTAGCCATGGGAGAAGGAGTCGGTCCAGCGATTGGTGGAATGATAGCCCATTATATTCATTGGTCCTATCTTCTACTCATTCCTACGATAACAATTATCACTGTTCCGTTTCTTATGAAATTATTAAAGAAAGAAGTAAGGATAAAAGGTCATTTTGATATCAAAGGAATTATACTAATGTCTGTAGGCATTGTATTTTTTATGTTGTTTACAACATCATATAGCATTTCTTTTCTTATCGTTAGCGTGCTGTCATTCCTGATATTTGTAAAACATATCAGGAAAGTAACAGATCCTTTTGTTGATCCCGGATTAGGGAAAAATATACCTTTTATGATTGGAGTTCTTTGTGGGGGAATTATATTTGGAACAGTAGCAGGGTTTGTCTCTATGGTTCCTTATATGATGAAAGATGTTTACCAGCTAAGTACTGCCGAAATCGGAAGTGTAATTATTTTCCCTGGAACAATGAGTGTCATTATTTTCGGCTACATTGGTGGGATACTTGTTGATAGAAGAGGTCCTTTATACGTGTTAAACATCGGAGTTACATTTCTTTCTGTTAGCTTTTTAACTGCTTCCTTTCTTTTAGAAACAACATCATGGTTCATGACAATTATAATGGTATTTGTTTTAGGTGGGCTTTCGTTCACCAAAACAGTTATATCAACAATTGTTTCAAGTAGCTTGAAACAGCAGGAAGCTGGTGCTGGAATGAGTTTGCTTAACTTTACCAGCTTTTTATCAGAGGGAACAGGTATTGCAATTGTAGGTGGTTTATTATCCATACCCTTACTTGATCAAAGGTTGTTACCTATGGAAGTTGATCAGTCAACTTATCTGTATAGTAATTTGTTATTACTTTTTTCAGGAATCATTGTCATTAGTTGGCTGGTTACCTTGAATGTATATAAACATTCTCAAAGGGATTTCTAAATCGTTAAGGGATCAACTTTGGGAGAGAGTTCAAAATTGATCCTTTTTTTATAACAGGAATTCAAATCTTTTTGTTCCATTAAAGGGCGCGATTGCTGAATAAAAGATACGAGAGACCTCTCTTGTATCTTTTTTATTTTGAGTGGTTTTGTCCGTTACACTTTTTTCTACATAAAATTAAGCTTGATCAGTTGACATGATTAAAAGTAAGTGATTTAATTAGCACTGTACTTATTAGAGTGCTAATTTTGTTTAGGAGGTAAAATTAATGCTCGTACCTACAGTTATTGAACAAACTGCACGTGGTGAACGTGCTTACGACATTTATTCAAGATTATTAAAAGATAGAATCATTATGCTTAGTGGTGAAATTAATGACCAAATGGCTAATTCCATCATTGCTCAACTTTTATTCTTAGATGCACAAGATAACACTAAAGACATTTCTCTTTACATTAATTCACCAGGTGGTGTTATTACCTCTGGATTAGCAATTATGGATACAATGAACTTTATCAAATCAGACGTATCTACAATTGCCATTGGTATGGCTGCTTCTATGGCTTCCATTCTTTTAACTAGTGGAACTAAGGGTAAACGTTTTGCATTACCAAACTCAACAGTTCTTATCCACCAACCATTAGGTGGTGCACAAGGTCAACAAACTGACATTCAAATTGCAGCTAATGAAATTTTAAAGAGTCGTAAAAAACTTAACCAAATTTTACATGAAACCACTGGTCAACCTCTTGATAAGATTCTCAAGGATACTGAACGCGACAATTACTTGTCTGCTGAAGAAGCTAAAGACTATGGTTTAATCGATGAAATTTTGGTAAACCAAAAGAAAGACTAATTTATTTAGACAAAAATAGAGCTCACGATGTGAGCTCTATTTTTTTATCTAATTTTCTTCTTTTAATTGCTTCGCTATTTCACGAATTTTTTGAAAACGATGGTTAACCCCTGACTTTGAGATTGGACCATCTGGTACTTGTGCTGCAACTTCCTTAAGAGAAAGCTCTGGATGCGTTAACCTAAAACGAGCTAGCACAGTCAATTTTTCAGGTAAGTTTTCTAAACCAAATTTTTCTTCAATTAATTGAATATCTTCAACTTGCTTAGCTGCTGCATTTGCAGTCTTTTTTAGATTCGCTGTATCGCAATTCACTAAACGATTCACCGAATTACGCATATCACGCATAATTCTTAAATCTTCAAAAGCTAGCATCGCGTTCACTGCACCAACTATATGGAGAAAATCACCAATTTTTTCTGCTTCTTTTAAATAGACGATATAGCCACTTCGTCTCCTAGTTTCTTTTGCATTTAAATAAAAGAAATTGTTCATTAACTTTAACAGATCTTGATTATGATCTTCATAAAGAGAATAAATCTCTAAATGATAGCGACTAGTTTCTGGATTATTTACACTTCCAGATGCTAAAAAAGCTCCTCTTAAATAGGACATTGCTCTTTGTTCCGAAGACATAATCTTTTCAGGAATTCCTGTAATAAGACCATTATTATTATCAAAAATTTCTAAGTCAGTTAGAATTTCATGAACTTGTTTTTGAAGTCTAACTAAATACTGATAATTTTTCTTTAATTTCATCTTCTTAGAAACAATTAATAGAGGTTCAATTCCATAAGCAGTCTTAATAAGAGAAAATATTCTCCTTGCAATCGCTGGATTTTCAGTTGTAATATCCAAACTAAATTGATGATCGTGCAGGCTAAGTACTCCGTTCATTCGCAAAAAAGCTGCTAATTCTGCCTTAGCGTGTTCGGGATGAACTGGCAGACTTGTAAGTTCTTTTTTTACATCGCTTGCGTATGAAACCATTAACTAGCCCTGTTCCTTCTGTCTTCGACAATATGCTTCAAAAGCTAAATTCAAAATTTCATCAGCCACTTTTTTTCCATCATGAAAAACCAATCCACTATGTTGATCGATAAAGTCAGCTGTAATTACTCGACAATCTTGAGCCCTCAATCCGGCAAAATCATTCCTTACTGGTTCAAGATAAGCATCGTAATCGGCTGGGTTAAATTTAGTCATATCAATCTTAGCGCCGTTAACCAAAGCTGTATTAATATAATGGCCTCCTAAGTGGTCATTAATAACTTGCACATGCTCAGCTGCTGTAAAATGATCTGTTTCACCTTGCTGGGTCATAATATTACAAATATAAATTACCTCAGCTTTAGTTTGTCTTACAGCATCCCCTAAATTAGAAATCATCAAATTAGGTAAAATCGATGTAAATAAACTACCCGGTCCTAAAACTACTGCGTCTGCTTGCATAATAGCTGCTAAAACTGGCAACACAGCTTTAGGTTCTTCATCTGAGTCAGTATCGGTAACCCAGACACGTTTAATCCTCTTGTCTTTTGATGTGATTTCTGTTTCTCCTGATTCAGTTGTTCCATCGACAAATTCCGCATTTAAAGTCAAAGGCTCATTCGAAGCAGGAAAGATTCTTCCATCAATTCGCATCATTCTAGATAGGGATTGAACAGCGTCAAAAATATTTCCCTGCATTTCATCTAAGGCAGCAATAATTAGATTTCCAATTGCATGACCTGCAAAAAATGAGTCAGATGAATTAAATCGATATTGAAAAATATCTTTTTCTTCTTGTGGTAAATCAGATAAAGAAACCAATACATTTCTTATATCCCCTGGTGGCACCACATTAATATAATCTCTAATTGCACCAGACGATCCGCCATCATCAGCCACAGTAACAATAGCTGTTATATCAGCGTTTTGCTCCTTTAGAGCATTTAAAATAACAGGTAAACCTGTACCTCCGCCAATAACAACAATTTTAGGGCGACGTCCACGAATGACACGTACAATTTTATTTTCTCCGTACGCCATCTCCACTCCTTTATTGTCCAATATAACGACTAATCTCTCGGTGAGAAATATCAACAGGATATTTTTTAGCTAAATCAACCGCTAATTGGCGTGCAATTGAAACGCTTCTGTGCTGACCACCTGTACAACCAATTGCAATAGTTAATTTTTCTTTTCCTTCAGCAATATATCCTGGAATAGCCGTCTCCAACATATCTAAAAACTTAGCATAAAACTCTTCAGTTTCTTTCTTGCTCATTACATAATCAAAAACTCGACGATCTAAACCAGTAAATGGCTTAAGTTGGGGAATGTAAAATGGATTTGGCAAAAATCTTACATCCATTACAATATCTGCATCAATTGGAATACCATATTTAAATCCAAAACTCATTACTTCAATTGAAAACGTCCGAGTTCGATTATCTCCAAACTTATCTACTAATTTTGCCTTTAATTCTTTAGTAGAAAGGTGAGAAGTATCAATAATTATATTTGAAATATTCTTTGTTCTTGATAAAATATTTCTTTCTTCTTGAATTCCATCAAGCAATCTACCTGTATGAGCCAAAGGAGGCAAACGTCTTGTTTCTTTATACCGAGACACTAAGACATCATCTGAAGCATCTAAAAACAAAACTGTTGACTGAACATTTTGACTATCCTCTAAAGACTTGATTTCGTCAACCAAATCTTTATAAAAACTCTTTACTCTCAAGTCAACAACTACTGCTGCCTTACTAAAATCCGAAGAATTGTTAATTAATTCCCAGAAACTTCCCAATAATTCCGGTGGTAAATTATCTACCACGAAATATCCCATATCTTCTAATGCTTTAATTGCCACAGTTTTACCTGCACCACTCATACCAGTAACAATCAATAATTGTTTCTTTTGTTCAGCCATAGTTATCCCTCCTTAATCGATATTATAACATACCGGGTGTTCCATTTTTTAAATAAAATAAAAAGTCGTTATCTTTGGTAGTTTTCCAACGATATACGACTTTTTATTTTATCTATGCATCCATGAAACAAAAATTTCATTAATTCCAAATACCATTAACCAAAATGCTACTAAGTAAACTAAAGTAATAGCGGCTAACATTGGGTTAAATAGTAAAGCAAAAGCAATAATTAAACTAATGATGTTTAAAATTAAGCAAAGAACAAAGTATCCAGTTGAATATTCACGTAAGTGCCATGAGAAAATGATCCCAATAATCGAATCAGCTAAGAACCAGATAGCAAATAAAATAGCTAAAGTTAATCCCCCAATTTCACGTGAGCATAGGAACAAAACACCAATTACAATATCAATAATTGCAGAAATTATTGTTACCCAGCTCAAATCAAAAATATTATGAAATTTAACATATGCTGAAATCCAAATTAGGCCTTGTAAAATTGATAAAATACCGAATACAAATACAAATGCTTGTAAACCACGACCAGGGTAGCGTAATAACAAGAATGATGCTATAACAAACAAAATCCCTGCTATAAACGAGCCCCAATCAAAGCCTTGATGTCTAGAATTATAAATGTCGTTCATTTTTATATCCTCCCAGATAATATTCTACACTTAACTTCCTAAAACACCATTAACTTTCTTCTTGCTCTTTTTTATTATTTATCATTTGCTTAGTTAATTCAGTATCTCTTTTAAGAACAGGTTTTAAATATTGACCAGTATAGCTTTCTTTGACTTGAGCAACTTCTTCTGGAGTACCAGTAGCCACAATTTGTCCACCACCATCTCCTCCTTCAGGGCCTAGATCAATTAGCCAATCTGCATTTTTAATGACGTCTAAGTTATGTTCAATAATTAAAACTGTATTTCCTTCATCAACTAAGCGCTGCAATACCTCTAACAGACGTTTAATGTCATCAGTGTGCAACCCAGTTGTAGGTTCATCCAAGATATAGAAGTTATTCCCAGTAGAAAGTTTTTGTAATTCAGAAGCTAACTTCATTCTTTGTGCTTCTCCACCAGACAAAGTAGTTGCTGATTGTCCTAACTTTACATATCCTAATCCTACATCAACAATTGTTTGTAATTTACGATGAATTTTAGGAATATTTTCAAAGAATTTGCATGCTTCGTTAATTGTCATGTTTAAAACTTGAGAAATATTTTTTTCACGGTAGGTTACTTCCAAAGTTTCTGAGTTATATCTTGTTCCGTGACAAACTTCGCAAGGGACATACACATCAGGCAAGAAATTCATTTCTATCTTAATAATTCCATCTCCATGACATGCTTCACAACGACCTCCCTTAACGTTAAAAGAAAACCTAGCCTTAGTATAGCCACGCATTTTTGCTTCATTAGTCTGGGCAAATAAAGTACGAATATCATCAAATACACTAGTATATGTGGCTGGATTACTACGCGGAGTTCGTCCAATAGGACTTTGATCAATATCTATAATTTTTTCGATATTTTTACATCCCTCAATTGATTCATACTTACCGGGCTTTGCAGAGTTATTATTCAACTTCTGTGCCAGAGCACGTTTCAAAATCAAGTTAACTAATGTTGATTTTCCGGAACCTGATACTCCGGTTACAACAACTAATTTGCCTAAAGGAAAATCAACAGAAATATCTTTTAAATTATTTTCTTTTGCACCAGTAACAGTTATTTTCTTACCGTTACCTTTTCTTCGCTCTAATGGAACTGGAACAATCTTTTTACCTGACAAGTACTCCCCAGTTAAAGAATGGGGATTCTTCATTACTTCTTCAGGCGTACCTGCAGCCATCACTTTTCCGCCGTATACTCCTGCTCCCGGTCCCATATCAACTAAGTAATCGGCTTGCTTCATGGTTTCATCATCATGTTCTACTACAATTAGAGAATTTCCAAGATCTCTCATTTTCTTAAGGGAAGAAATAAGACGATCATTGTCACGCTGATGAAGACCAATTGATGGTTCATCTAGAATATACATAACGCCTGACAAGTTAGAACCAATTTGAGTTGCTAGTCTAATTCTTTGCGCTTCTCCACCAGATAGAGTGCCAGCAGAACGAGATAAAGTAAGATAGTCTAATCCAACATTAATTAAAAATGTCAAACGATCCCGCACTTCTTTCAAAATTGGCTTAGCAATCATTTCTTCTTGTTCACTTAATTTAACTGAATTGAAAAATTCTAATGCTTTTGCAATCGAAAGATCAGATGCTTCAGCAATATCTTTACCATTTACCTTCACGGCTAAAGCCTTTTCATTCAATCTTTTACCATGACAAGTTGAACAAGTCATTTCAGTCATATACTTACCCATTGCATCACGCATGAATTTAGACATTGGATGGTGGTATCGACGATTGATATTATTTAAAATTCCTTCAAATTCTTGAACTGTATCGTTTACACCAAAGTCTCCTTCGAGATGGAATTTTATTTTCTTTCCCTTAGATCCATTTAAAATTAAATCCTTTTGTCTTTTAGTTAATTTTTTATATGGTTTATCTAAGGGTATTTTCATGGCTGTACATGCTTGTTCTAACATCGCTGTATAGTACTTAGAGTTAGCCCAAGGAACTAAGGCTCCTTCACCTAATGACTTATCCTTATCAGGAATTACTAAATCTTCATCTACTGAAAGCTTCATACCTAGTCCATCACAATCAGGACAAGCTCCAAAAGGTGCATTAAATGAAAATAACCGTGGTTCCATTTCACCAACAGTAAAACCACAAATAGGGCATGCATAGTATTCCGAAAAATTGATGCGTTCGCCCTTAATTACATCAACATCCATGTACCCATCTGCTAAATGAAGAGCTGCTTCTACTGAATCAAATAACCGACTACGAATATTTTCTTTAACAATTAAACGATCCACAACAATATCAATACTGTGTCTCTTGTTTTTATCTAGCTCAAACTCATCAGTAATTTCATGCATTTCGCCATCTACAATTACCCGTACATACCCCGCACGCTGAATTCGCTTAAATACCTCTTTATGTTCTCCTCTTTTAGAACGGATAACTGGAGCCAAAATTTGAATTCTACTTCTTTCAGGCAAATCCATTACTCGATCCACCATTTGATCTACGCTTTGTCTTTCAATTAAAGTTCCATCATTGGGACAAATCGGATGACCTACACGAGCCCACAATAAACGTAAATAATCGTTAATTTCTGTTACGGTTCCGACCGTTGAGCGTGGATTATGTGATGTCGTCTTTTGATCAATTGAGATTGCGGGATTTAATCCATCAATTGAGTCAACATCAGCTTTATCCATTTGCCCTAAAAATTGTCTAGCATAGCTTGACAACGATTCTACATATCGTCTTCTACCTTCAGCATATAAGGTATCAAATGCCAGTGAACTTTTTCCAGAGCCCGATAAACCAGTAATAACTACTAATTTATCTTTTGGAATTGATAAACTTATATCTTTTAAATTGTGTTCCCGTGCTCCGTGAATAACAATTTTATCATTTACCATTTAACTATCCTCCTCTACTTTTTCTTTTCATGCACCTATTTTTTTAAGTCCATAATTGCATCACGCAAGTTAGCTGCTTCTTCAAAGTCCAACTTTTTAGCAGCTTCCTGCATTTGTGCAGTTAAAGTCTTAATCATATTTTGTTTTTGCTTCTTAGTCAATTCATCAAAGTTTAGGTCAGCAAAACTTTCTTTATTCTCTTTATCATCACTATCCTTAGTGATAGAAATTACATCTCTAATTGGCTTAACGATAGTTTTAGGAGTAATGCCGTGTTCTTTGTTGAATTTCATTTGTAGACTACGTCTTCTCTCCGTAGCGTCAATTGCTTCACGCATCGAATCAGTAATTGAATCAGCATACATAATTACCTTACCATTTGAATTTCGAGCAGCACGCCCAATTGTTTGAACCAAAGGTCTGGTAGAACGAAGAAAACCTTCTTTATCAGCATCTAGAATTGCAACTAGAGACACTTCAGGAACATCGATACCTTCCCTTAAAAGATTAATCCCTATTAGTACATCAAATTTTCCTAGTCTTAAATCTCTAATAATTTCAAGACGCTCTAAAGTTTTGATATCAGAATGTAGATATCGTACTTTTATCCCCAAATCCTTTAAATAGTCGGTTAAGTCTTCAGCCATTTTTTTAGTTAAAGTTGTAACAAAAACGCGCTCATTACGTTCAATACGCTTATTAACTTCACCAACTAAATCATCGATTTGTCCCTTAATTGGTCTAACCTCAATTTCAGGATCAAGTAATCCAGTAGGACGAATAATTTGCTCAACCTTGTGATCAGTTTGATTAAGCTCATAATCACCTGGAGTTGCTGATACGTACATGATTTGATTTACATGTTTTTCAAACTCTTCTAATTTTAAAGGTCGGTTATCTAAAGCAGATGGAAGTCTAAAACCATAATCAATTAAGGTTTGCTTACGTGCCCTATCTCCATTGTACATTGCCTTTAGTTCTGGCATTGTGGCATGCGATTCATCAATTAAAATTAAGAAGTCATCAGGAAAGAAATCTAACAAGGTATGTGGTGGCTGTCCAGCTTTTCGTCCTTCCATGTGTCTAGAGTAGTTTTCAATTCCATTAGTGTAGCCAACTTCACTCATCATTTCCATATCATACGTGGTTCTTTGTTTAATTCGTTGAGCTTCTAAAAGTTTTCCTTCCCCTTCGAACTTTTTCACCTGAATATTCATTTCATCTTTAATTGAGGCCAAAGCTCTTTCCATAATTTGTTCATTAGTAACAAAGTGAGTTGCTGGGAAAATAGAAACTTGTTCTCGCTCTCCAATTACTTCACCGGTCAAAGAATCCACTTCAACAATTCGGTCAATCTCATCACCAAAAAATTCAACTCTAAATGCATGATCAGAATATCCTGCTGGAAAAATTTCTACTACATCACCGCGTACTCTAAAGCGTCCACGCTGAAAATCAATATCATTACGATCATATTGAATATTTACTAAATCTCGTAATAACACATCCCGGCTAATCTCTTGACCTTCAGATAAAGAGACTACACTAGCCGCATACTCTCTTGGATCACCTAAACCATAAATACATGATACTGACGCCACAACAATTACATCATTTCTCGACATTAAATCACTAGTGGTCTTATGCCGTAATTGATCAATTTCATCATTAATTGATGAATCTTTCTCAATATAAGTATCAGATTGTGGTACGTAAGCTTCTGGTTGATAGTAATCATAATAAGACACAAAATAATCAACGGCATTCTTAGGGAAAAACTCTTTAAATTCACCATACAGTTGGCCAACCAAAGTTTTATTATGAGAAATTACTAAAGTTGGCTTATTTAACTTAGCTATTACATTTGCCATAGTAAAAGTCTTACCGGTTCCAGTAGCACCTTCTAGGATTTGTGCTTTTTCTCCTTGCTCAAATCCATCAGTCAACTTTTTAATTGCTTGCTCTTGATCTCCTGCTGGTTGAAATTTAGAGACAAGTTCAAATTTTTTATTTTTTTGTCGTCTAATCATTTTTCATCCTCCGCAAAAAAAGTTGGACTAAAATAGCCCAACTTCTATATAACGTATTCATTTTACTACAGCGAACGTATTTTCGCACTATTTTTGCATTACTTTAACAAATTAGCTAATGCATCTTGATACTCTTCTGCAGCTTTTTCTGCAGTTTCAATATCTTTCTTATTTACTCCAACATAAGCCTTAATTACAGGTTCAGTTCCTGACGGACGAAGAGCAACCCAAGTTTCATCATCTAAGAAGTACTTCAAAACGTTAGACTTAGGGAAACCAGTTAATGGAGTTTTCTTTCCATCTTCAATAGTTTCTTGGGTTTCGAAGTCTTGAATCTTAACAACTTTTGCCCCATTAATTTCAGTTAAATGTTCTTTACGCAACTTACTCATTAATTCAGCCATCTTCTTTTGACCACCAATACCAGGCATTTCGATAGCCTTAGTAATTTCGTAAGCTACACCATATTTTTGCCAGATCTCTTGTAATCCATCAAAAACAGTCATTCCCTTAGATGCATAGTAACTTGCTACTTCTGCAAACATTAATGCACCTTGCATAGCATCCTTATCTCTAGCGAATGGCTTAAATAAGTAACCGTAACTTTCTTCAAATCCCATCAAAAATTTACCGTCATTTTCTTTATTCATACGGTCAACTTCTTCACCAATGTACTTGAATCCAGTTAGCACATGCTTAGTTTTAATACCAAAATCATCAGCAATCTTAAATGGAAGTGCACTTGAAACTACTGAAGTTACTAATTCATAATCTGACGAAAGAGTTCCATTTTCTTTCATATGAACTAATAAGTAGTAGGCCATTAATGTAGCAATTTGATTACCAGTTAAAACTTGGAAATCACCATCTGATTTTCTAACAGCTGCACCCATTCTATCTGCATCTGGGTCAGTTGCGATAATAACATTTGCATTTACTTCATTAGCAAGCTTAAATCCTGGTTCAAATACATCACGGTATTCTGGGTTAGGTTTGATAGTTGTAGGGAATTCTGGATCAATGATAGATTGACTTGGAACTGGAATCACATTGTCAAAGCCACCTTGTCTGAAGGCACGATCATATAGCATCTTTCCAGTACCATGTAATGGAGTGTAGATAATTTTTAATTTATCAGCATTAGCCTTAACCATTGCAGGATCAACAGTAACATCCTTTAAATGAGCTAAGTATGCTTTATCTACATCTTCACCAATTAATTGTAAGGTGCCATTAGCGCGTAGTTCTTCCACAGGAGCAGCTTTAACGCTAAAAATGTCATCAACTTTTTGAGCATAAGCAAACAAACGATCTGCATTTTCTGGCGCCATTTGAGCACCGTCTTCGCCATAAACCTTATAACCATTATATTGTTTAGCATTATGTGATGCGGTAATGTTAATTCCGGCAAAGGTATTTAAATGACGAACAGCAAATGATAATTCAGGAGTTGGTCTTAAATCATCAAATAGGTATACATGAATTCCATGTGCACCTAAAATACGAGCTGCATGTTCGGCAAATTCTCTTGAGTGATAACGCGAATCAAAAGAAATTGCAACGCCCCGTTTCTTAGCCTCTTCACCATTTTCGTCAATTAGTCTTGCAAGACCTTCGGTTACTCTTCCCACAGTAAACAAATTAATTCTGTTTGTACCAGGTTCAAGTCTACCTCTCATTCCGGCAGTACCAAAATTAATATCTTGTCCGAAAGCATCTTCAATCCACTTTTCATCTTTACCTAGGTCATTTAATTGATCCTTTAAATAATCAGGCAAATTATTTGCGTTAGTCCATTGACTATAAATTTCTTTTGCGTTCATAATTTCCTCTTTACGTAAATTTTATGGTTTCATCTGCTATTTTAACGCAACTCATTGTGAAATTGCTATCATAATTAACAATTAAATTATTCTGTTTGCAAAAGATATTAAACGCTTTTATAAAATTTACTACTGTTTGTATGTAATTAACTAAAGTTCCAGTTAATCTTACGCTCAAACTTTTCAAAAGGGAGTAAAGTAATTTCTCCTAATTCTATACCTTCTGCTGGTGGATATTGTGCTTCTAAAGTAATTCCATCGTATTGTCCAACATTGTTTGCTACACCAGTATGATTAAAATGGTTAGCTGTATAAGTAACAATTGCTGGTGCATTAGTGGTCATAATCATTTTGTGTTTATTAGATGACAACACTGCTGCAGGCTGCATCCCATTCAAAATAAAAGGATGATCTAGACCGTTACGCAAGTTAATTTGACTATCATCACTATCTAAAGCAGCAGATATCTTCTTACCTTGTCTAAAATCAAACACTGTATTCTCTACATTTTTCATTCCTTGATTTGGCAATCCATCCGTACCTACTGGCAAATAGTAATCCGCTGCAAGTTGGAGTTTTAAGTCGGTAGCTCTTTCACCTAAGTTGAAATATGTATGATTAGCCGGATTAAAAATTGTTAACTGATCACTAACAGCTTCTAATTTGTATGACAAGTTATTTTCATTATCAAGCTTATAAGTGGCATATAACTTCATGTTGCCGGGATAGCCATTATCTCCATCTGGATCAAAAAGAAAGAGATCAACTCGAGACTCTTGTTCTGAATTTTTTAATTTAAAGTTCCAGATTTTCATATCAGTTCCAATACCACCATGAATGTGGTTTTCTCCATCATTTTGAGGAAGTTGATATATTTGGTTGCCATGTTTCCATTGACCTAGCCGAACGCGTCCACAAATTCTGCCAACGGTCCCACCCAGAAAATTTCTTTCTTTTGAATAATCTTCTGGACTATTTAATGACAAAATCATATCTTCGCCATCAAGTAGAACTTTTTCTAAAGTTGCTCCATAATTAAGAATCTTAACCTTCATTCCTTGATTATTTTCAAGACTAATTTCACATAAGTCCTGACCATTTTTACGACTATACTTTCTAAAACTTGTTTTCATTTTATCTATCTACCTCGCTAACTAAAGCCTCGGTAAACTTTTGCCAGCCAGCTTCTCCATTTTCATTATTCTTGAAGACCCCGGCACACTCAAGAACTTGATCAAACACTTCAACTAGAGCTTGTTGAAGGATGCTATCTACATTTTCGCTAGTAATTTGATGGTTAGCTTTAATTTCTTGAGCCCAAGCAAGATGGCTTTCAGCTATCTCATTATTTTCATCGAGTAAATATTTCTTTACTTCTTCTAGTTCTTTCTTAAGTCTTCCAGGCAAAATTGCTCTCCCCATAACTTCGATTAAACCGATGTTTTCTTTCTTAATATGCCAAAGCTCAGAATGTGGATGAAAAATTCCTAATGGATACTTATCGCTAGTATTGTTATCGCGAAGAACTAAATCTAGAACAAATTTTTCTCCATCACGATGCATAATTGGAGTAACCGTATGACGTCTAGTCTTACCATCAAAAGCCGTAATTTGACGATCTTGATCATTATAACGATCCCAAAAATCAATAATCTTACTACCTAGACTAATTAAAGTTAGTGAATTTTTACTAATTAGCCGCAAATCACTCATTGGCCAATCAACTATTCCTACCTTAACATCCGGATATTTATCAAAAATAACTTCTTTCTTAATCTTTGCCTTCATCATTGGGAAGGTATGACGACCACCTTGGTAGTGCTCATGTGCTAACATTGAACCACCAACAATTGGCAAGTCAGCGTTAGAACCAACGAAATAGTGTGGGAAGATCTTTTCAATTTCAACCAAGTTAATTAATGTTTGTTCATTAATTACCATTGGAATATGCTTTTGATCTAAGAAAATACAGTGTTCATTAAAGTAAGCATATGGTGAATATTGGAAGCCCCATGGACGACCTGCGATATTCATACGAATGATTCTTAAATTAGAACGGGCATTTTTACCATAGCCACCTAAATAACCTTCATTTTCAAGGCAAAGTGCACATTGAGGATACTTCTTGCCTGTTGCATGTGCCGCTGCAGCAATAGCCTTAGGATCTTTTTCAGGTTTAGATAAATTAATCGTAATTTCTAAGCCATGACCTTTTGAGCTAGTGCCGGAGAAGACAACATTTTTGGCAATAGCCTCTTTTTTAACATAATTATTGTCTTCACATAATTTATAAAACCAATCTGTAGCCTTCTCTGAAGACTTTTGCATTTTTTGCCAGAAAATACTATTAGTCTTAGATGGTGTTGGTGTAGCTAAATCATAAAGTTGATCATTTAATACTTCACGTGAGGTGATATCGTCAGGAATTTTTTCATTTTTAACGGCCAAGTCAACTAATTGCTTGGCAGCTGGCTTATCGTTTTCTTCTTCATCATGATCACCAACTAATCCTCTAATTTTGTTAATAACATATACTCGATCTAATGGCTCGTAAGCACCACTATTAATAACTTCATCCGCAAATTTTTCAATAACCTTCATAACTTTCCCTTCTCACACTAATTAAATTCTCTTAGTACCATCAACGATTTCTGCATCATAGAAGCTAGCATCATAACCGATTGTATCGCGGTAAATCTTACCAACATTCTTCTTAAAGTTCTCAGCCTCTGACTTCTTAACAATAGCAATTGCACTACCGCCAAAGCCACCGCCGATCATTCTGGCACCGAGCACTCCAGGTTGTTTCCATGAAGCTTCTGCCAAAGTATCGAGCTCTTTACCAGTTACTTCATAATCATAGTGAAGAGATTCGTGAGAAGCATTAATTAAACGACCAAGTTTTTCAAGATCGCCGTCTTTCATTGCTTGAGTTGCACGTAAAGTTCTTTGATTTTCACTAACTGCATGACGCGCACGTTTAATTTCTGTTTCATCATTGATGAGGTAAGAATATTCATCAAAAGTATCGTTATCAAGTTCACCTAATGCCTTAATATCAAGCTTTTGTTGCAACTTTTTAAGAGCACGACCACATTCAGCAACCCTATCATTATAAGCAGAATCAGCTAAAGTATGTGGTTTATTAGTTGCCATGATAATAATTTCGTAATCGCCTAATGCAAGTGGCATGTATTCATACTTTAAGGTGTTGCAGTCTAAGAAAATTGCACTATCTTTTTTACCCATAATGCAGGCAAATTGATCCATAATTCCTGAATTTAAGCCGACAAATTCATTTTCAGTTCTTTGACCCATCTTGGCTAGGCTAACGCGATCAACATCTAAGTTAAATTCATCTTTCAAGATGATTCCCATTAACATTTCAATGGCTGCACTAGATGAAAGACCTGAACCTGATGGCAAATTAGCTTCGATATATAAGTTAAAGCCATGATCAATGCCATTATATTTCTCACGTAAATAAGTGATCATACCCTTGAAATAGTTAGCCCAGAAACGGTCTTCATCTTTTTCAGCAGTTGTATCATCAATATCAAATTCAACGATCTCGCCATCTACGTTGCCTGAGAAAAGACGTACTTTCTTGTCTTCTCTTGGACCATAAACTCCATAAACACCTAAGCTAATTGCGGCTGGGAAAACATGCCCACCGTTGTAGTCGGTGTGTTCACCAATAACGTTAATTCTACCTGGTGAGAAGAATACATCTTGTCCCTTTTCACCAAAAGTTTTTTCGTATTCAGTAAGTAATTCTTCTTTATTCATTGTTTGTACCTCAAGTTTGTACTGTAATCGTTTTCAACTACTAGTATATCTCTTTCACTTCTTTAAGTAAATAGTTTACTAGAATAAATAAAATATTTAATTAGGTAAACTAAAAAGCCAGACGTTTGTCTGCAAAAAAATAGCCTTTGCTCACACTAAGACCATTTTGCTTATTAAAATTTTCTTTCACCATGTTGATAAACTTGTTTATCAGCTTGTTCAACTGCAGATACGTCTTTTAACGGATTATCTTTCAGCACTAAGAAATCTGCATATTTTCCTACTTCTAAAGAACCGTAATCTTGATCAATCTTAAGTAATTCCGCAGATCCTAAATCAGCTGATGTTTTTTTCTTATATTTAGAGGGTATTTATACTATCGTACTGGCTACTAGATTACCCACTATTTGTACTAGTATTTAAAGCAGGCGTCATTTTCACTATCGTTTTAATGATCTTAGAACTATTTATAAAAAATATATAAGCAACACAAAAAGGAAGTTAGACATTTCGCCTAGCTTCCTTATTTATTGATCTAAATTCGAGGGAAAGAAATAGGATTTGTTACTTGGTTAAGACTTGGACATCCCATCCTTTCATTGAACTCTTAGCTTTTTCACCAGTTAAGATGTCTTCATAATCCGCAAATTTATTTGGCAGTTCTCTTTCTTCATTGCTCATGTTAAGCACGAAGTAAAGTTTCTTGCCATCTGCTGTGACACGCTTAGTTACTTCAAGCTTATGGCTGTCGCAAACTAATGATTCAACTCCAGTTTCAAGCACAATGTGTTTGAATAATTGTGTCAAACCTTGGTGACCTAACTTGGTTCCAACGTACCAAGCCTTGCCTTTGCCATAATCATTTTCAGTAATCGCAGCAGTGCCAGCGTAAAACTCATCAGCGTAGCTTGCCAAAACTTTGGCCTTATTTGGATGAATCAAATCACACATTAAGCTGGTTTCGTATTCCTTGTCATCCATCTTAACTCTAACTTTTTGACCTAGAACCATTGCGTCGCTTTCTTCAACCCAGATGCCGGTGACATCTTTCAATGGACCAGGATAGCCGCCAAGGTAAACATTGTCAGTTGAATCAACCATACCTGACATGTAGGTAGTAACGAAGTGGCCGCCCTTTTCAACATAGCTGTTGATCTTTTCAGCTAAACCTGCTTTAACCATGTAAAGCACTGGTGCAACAACCAAGTCATAGTTACTAAAGTCATCATCAACACCAATAATATCGGTTGGAATGTTGCGTTCATAGAATTGACGGTAGTAGTCCAAAATTGAGTCAACATAATTCAAATCTTGAGTAATGCCATCAACATATTCGTACGACCAGAAGTTGCTCCAATCAAAGACAATTGCGACTTTAGCTTTAGTCTTTGAACCTAAGATTGTTGGACCAGCCTCCTTTAATTTTTGACCCAAATCAGCCAATTCACGGAAGGCTCTAGTATCGGTTCTTTGTGAATGAGCAATAATTGCACTGTGGAATTTTTCGGAACCACCCACTGCTTGCTTTAATTGGAAGAACTGAACAGTGTCAGCACCGTGAGCAACAGCTTGCAATTCAGTTGCGGCCATTTGACCTGGACGCTTTAGTGGACTGTAAGATTGCCAGTTAACTTGTGAAGGTGCAGATTCCATTAACATAAATGGTTGATGCTTAAGGCTTCTCATTAAGTCATACAAGAATGCTGGCTTATAAGCAGGTGCGTCGTAAGTTGGATAACTATCATAGGAAATAATATCTTGATCCTTGGCCCACTTTTGATAGTCAATCATCTTGTTGATTGCTAAAGTATTATTATTAATCGCCACGTCAAACCATTCATCTGATTTTTGAATACAAATCATTAGAAAGTCAGCATAATTATCAATCTCATTTTCGTAAATATAAGTGATAATATCTTTCATCACACTTATTTTATTTGTTTTCGTTAATTCAAAATAACTTTCAACATCAGCACCACCATGAGCAACAATCTCATCTCTTGAGTATTGATATTTTTCAGGATTATCCAAATGAATAAAATACCTAATCATTCCACGTCCTGAACCAACTTTTTGTGGCGCAGGCACATTCAAAGGTTCAATGATTTTCTCAACTGCTTTAAGTGTAATTGGACCGTCTGCTGACAACATCACATGCCAATGCGGTTTTTTGAACGTTCCGTCAGGATTGAAATCTTTATCATGCAAAGGACTTTCAACCCAACGCATATGCGTTTCATCTAAAATCTCTCGCCAATTTTTTGGCGCACTCTCTGGATACACAATAAATGCCCAGTCTCTACCTTTTACAATCTTTTCACTCATGTTATAATAACCTCACAATCATATAATGCGTAAATATGTTTTTCGTACAAAGCCCCTTCTGCAAAAGGGGCTTTTTTTTATTTAAAAATAGAACCTTTTTCTTTTAACTGGTTAATTAAAAACGTAACTAGACCAGACTTAGTCATACCATGTTTTCTAGCCATTTCTTCCAAAGTATTATTTGTTTCAACAGGAATAGATAACGTTATCTTTTTCTTTTCGTTATTAACCACAATTAACACCTCATTTCTTTAAAATCAGTATATTATACATACAACGTAAATACAACCTTTTATTTTAAATTCGTCCCTATTTTTAAAAACATTGATATATCAACGTTCCCTTGCCTTTCACATAGAACATTGCACTCCTGGGGGGGTGTCGTAGTACCCCCCAGAAGTTGGTCGATTTTTTTCAAAATCTCCCCCAGAGTTTTTTGTTTTCAACCTTTTTTTAACAAAAAAACATCTAAAAACACTGTTATATCAGCATTTATTTAGTTATTATAAAATGTAGTTGTTTCTATATAGTATCAAGACAAGAAGAAACTCGTTTTCAACTCGTTTCAAATTCCCAAGTTAGGAGGGATAAAATGAAAAATAATAATGTAACAGAAAAAGATTTATTTTATATTTTAGATTTATTTGAACACATGAAAGTAACTTATTGGTTAGATGGTGGCTGGGGGGTAGATGTATTAACTGGAAAACAACAAAGAGAACACAGAGATATAGATATAGATTTTGACGCTCAACACACTCAAAAAGTTATACAAAAATTAGAAGATATCGGATACAAAATAGAAGTTGATTGGATGCCTTCACGTATGGAACTCAAGCATGAAGAATATGGGTATTTAGATATTCATCCTATAAATCTAAATGATGATGGATCAATTACCCAAGCAAACCCAGAAGGTGGTAATTATGTTTTCCAAAATGACTGGTTTTCAGAAACTAATTACAAAGGTCGAAAAATACCATGTATTTCAAAAGAAGCTCAACTTCTTTTTCATTCTGGTTATGATTTAACAGAAAAAGACCATTTTGATATAAAAAATTTAAAATCAATAACATAATTGCTTTATTGACGTTGAGCCTCGGAACCCTTTTAAAAACCGTGGGCTTCCGCCCACACCTGACAAACGCAATGCGTTTGATCATGCCTCTGAAAAGTGAGTAAACAGTCATACCTGTTGGCTTTTCTGTCGGTTTACAAAAGCTAAATGACAACAAAAAAAGCTGCAAGGGTAAATGCACTCACTACGTTCGCCCTTGCTGCTTTTTCTATTGCCATTTTTAACGCTTATGCCGACGAAAAGACCAAACAGGTTAAATATACTCGAATTGATTTAAAACGCCTTAAAACGCAAATATGAGCTTCTAACGACTTAATTCATCTCTATCTCGTGTTCGAGTTTCATTTCTATGAATTTTTTCAAACTCTCCACCTTTTACAAACTCTTTAATTTCACTCACAAGGTTATTCATGAGCTTTTCAGCTTGTCTAACAGTTGCACCAAGGTATTTTCCATAAACTGATTAAAACCTCTGTAAATGCCCTTAATTTCGTTTTTAAGCGATTTATTCTCTTTCTCCAACGAATCAATTTTCTCTAAATTATTATTAAATCTATCTGCCAAATCATTGTAATCACGCACTACCTCTTTGTATTTGCCTTTTACGTAATCAATTCTTTTTGGTAAATCTGTTTCTGCATATTTTTTTAGTTGCTCATTCGATTTATATAAATCTTCATAGCCTTGTATCAAAGCATTTAATTTATCTTTAGAAATAATCACATTTCCTGTTTTACGTTCTTCATTTTTCATAAATTCATGTCGCAACTTACCAATACCAATGGTTTCGCCACTAGGTACTTTGACTGTTTTCGTTTCGTCTTTTAAATCCAAACTCTCTTTTTTTATAGTCGCTGTTTTATCGTTCGATAACGCTAAAACTTCTGACTTCCGCTGTTCCAGCGTGGTAGTCATCTCTTTTAATTCGTCCTTTGCCTTTTTATATTCAGGCACCGTTAAATTTTTACGCTCTGACCCTTTTTCGCCACGTTCAAGCTCAAAACCACGCTCATTTAAATATTTTGGTAATTCGTCTTGTACCGCCTGTAAGGCTTGACGATTAAAAACAGTCTTTGCTGATAACTTCTTTTCCGCATTGAAAGGCACAATACCTAAGTGCATATGTGGTGTTGTTTCGTCTAAGTGAACTTGAGCGTAGCGGATATTCTCATCACCAAATTTTTCAGCGAAGTAATCTTTCGACTGTTCGAAAAAGTCTTTAATTTCTTTATCGTCTTTATCTTTAAAAAATTGGTTGTCAGAAGTTATGATCCATTCGTTTATTAATACAGCATCTTTTCTGACAGCACGACTACTTGATTTGTTGTCATTAATAAATTGCTCAATATCTCGTTTATAATTTTCTGTCCGATTGACCAAATCATAATTTAAATACGACCGTTCAACATCAATATCTTTGTTCGAATGATTGTCTGTATTTCTCTGATTATGATTACCCACCCCAACCAAATTTCCTGATTTCATCTTTTGCATACGAGCCACTACAAATGACATATAAACACTCCTAACTTCGGTACAACTTCCATGTAAAGTATACACACTATACTTTATATTCATATAAGTGTGTACTCTGCGAGGCTGTCGGCAGTGCCGACCAAAACCATAAAACCTTTTAAGACCTTTCTTTTTTTCGTAAAAAAAGAAACAAAAAAAACCGACCTCTGCCACCTCAGCAAAGGGGGGATGCTTTCGTTACCACTCAAAAATAAAAAAGATACAAGAGAAATCTCTCGTATCTTTATTCAACAATAGGGCCCAATTGCAGTATAAATTTAACAGTCGTTCATCATGTTATTATTTATCAGAGCTTGTGCTATAATTATTCTAATTTCATAAAAAGGAGAATTAATATATGGGCATTTTTAGTATTTTTGTAATCAACACAGTTGATTATCAACCAAACAAAAAATAAGTGGTTATAATGGATTGTTAATATAAACATTCATTATAACCTCATAGGAGTGGGTTATAATGAACAAAAAAAATATAAAAGATAGTCAAAACTTTATTACTTCAAAGCATCATATAAATGAAATTTTGAGAAATGTACATTTAAATACAAATGATAATATTATTGAGATTGGTTCAGGGAAAGGTCATTTCACGTTTGAATTAGCTAAAAGGTGTAATTATGTAACCGCCATTGAAATAGATCCTAAATTATGTAGGATAACTAAAAACAAACTTATTGAATATGAGAACTTCCAGGTTATCAATAAAGATATTTTACAATTTAAGTTTCCTAAAAATAAGTCATATAAGATATTTGGAAATATACCCTACAATATAAGTACAGATATAATTCGAAAAATTGTTTTTGAAAGCACAGCTACAGAAAGTTATTTAATAGTGGAATATGGATTTGCTAAAAGGTTGCTAAATACAAATCGTTCACTAGCACTATTTTTAATGACAGAAGTTGATATATCCATATTAAGTAAAATCCCTAGAGAATACTTTCATCCAAAACCTAGAGTTAATAGCTCGTTAATTGTATTAAAAAGACACCCTTCAAAAATATCACTCAAAGATAGAAAACAATATGAAAATTTTGTTATGAAATGGGTTAACAAAGAATACAGAAAACTATTTTCCAAAAACCAATTTTATCAAGCCTTAAAATATGCAAGAATTGACGATTTAAACAATATTAGCTTTGAACAATTCTTGTCTCTTTTCAATAGCTATAACTTATCTTATTTTGCTTAAACAATCTTGGCCCGTAAACTGCATAACTCATATGTAAATCGCTCCTTTTTAGGTGGCACAAATGTGAGGCATTTTCACTATTTCCGGCAATTACTTCCATGTAAAGTATAACCCACTATACTTTGCAAGCAAAGTGTGGGCTCGCCGAGGGGTCTTGCAGACAGCTGTTCGGCTCTTTTGAGCCGAGTATCAGCGCACCCTTATGGTGCAATTAGCTGATACCTGTTTGACGTTTTGCTGCCCTACTTTTTCAGTAGGTATGCAAACATCAAACCAAAATAAAAAACCCCCTTCGACTTTCTGAAGTGCCATAGAAAAGTTAGACATTTATAAAATTTTAAAGATTTGATAATACA
>NZ_PCYR01000023.1:0-25200 GCF_002553805.1 Lactobacillus sp. UMNPBX19 | reverse complement strand
GTGTCTAACTAAAAAAATAAATCGACACTAAAAGATGTTTAAGTTGAAATTTAAACAAAAAATGAAGCCAAACTTCTTATTATGCTTGACTTTACGTAGAAAAACCCTCACGATAGGATATATCCATTAAAGTGAGGGAATTATCTATTAGTTTAATTGAACTAATTATTAATATCCAGTTTTGTTTTTCTTTCGGCTATATAAGTCTCTATATTTTTTAAATCCTCTTCAGTTGCCAAATTTAAAATAAAACTTTTAGTAGCAGAGCTCTTATTGATATATTGTACTCGTTCTTTATTAGTTTGATTCCATTTTTTATTTACTTTAGCTTTTGCTTCTGTTAGTTTAACCATTAAATATCAGCTTTCTAATTAAATATAAAACAAATCTAAGTGATATTGTATATTGCTATGATAACAGATTTATAGTTTCTTTCTCAGTCATAATATTTAGTTTTATAGCTTATCAATCGCTTACACGATACTTTACATAATTATTTTAACGTAATAAATATAAATTTGTTTTATCTGCAAAAGAATAAAAAATCCATCTCTCGATTATATAAAATCAAAAGATGGTTTTTAAACAAAACTAATTTTCATAAATATCAGTGAGCGCTTTTTCAAATTCAAAAAGCCAGCTCAGCTTATATCCAGCACGAGTGGGATGAATATCGTCAACCATATATAGTTGACGTTCATTTTCACTATAGTTAAAGTGCTTATCATCCCACATATTAAGAAACTTAAATTTCCATTTCTTTTGTAACTCTTTTGTTGCTTCTACTAATTCACCGTATTTTTTGGAATCAAAAAATGGATTAGAATAAATCAAAACAGGACAATTCCAAGTCTTTTTAACATACTCTAAAATGAATTCAATTGCTCCAATACTAGTTGTAATATCGTACTTGTCATTTTCACTAATTTTGCCTAAAGGAATATCAGCTTTAGCATCATTAGTTGAAAGCTGCAACACAAAAGCACTTATATTTTCTAAAATTGGAAGTTTCTCTAAGCGTGCTACATAAGAATCATCACCATTTTCTGCTAAGGTTGTTCCGGAAACAGCTTCTTTAAATGGATAAATCCCATCTTTTTTTCTTAAATAATCTACGAATGATTCACTCAAGGCACCTGCACCATAAGTAACAGAACTTCCTAAAAAGGCAATCTGTTTATCTACAAGCTTACTATTAGTAGACTGTGTCTCACTTACACTGTATTCAACCTGATTACCAGAGGCTTTAACTATCTTTGTCAAAAAGTCTTCATGTTGACCAGCAAACTCTAATAATTCAGGAATATTTTCTTCTGGAACCTTCAAATTATCAAAAACTTGTATTAAATTCATGATCCTATTCCTCAAATATTTTTTTATATTGATTATAGCCTTCCTCTTCTAGCTTATCATATGGGATAAATTTTAAGGAAGCTGAATTAATACAATACCGTAATCCACCTTGATCCACTGGCCCATCAGTAAAAACATGACCTAAGTGGGAATCAGCAATCGGACTCTTCACTTCTGTTCGCTCCATTCCATGTGACTGATCCCGCTTATAACTTAATTTCTTTATTGGCTTAGTAAAACTCGGCCAACCACATCCCGCATCATATTTATCTTGACTTGAAAAAAGTGGTTCACCAGAAACTACATCGACATAAATTCCTTTTTGACTAAAATCGTTATATTTTCCACTAAAAGGCATTTCAGTTGCTGCATGTTGTGTAACTTCATATTGCTCATAATTTAATTTTTTAAGAGCTTCTTTTTTATCAAACATTTTTTCACCTTCTAAAATTAAGGATATCAAATTTTAACATAAAAATGTTGTCTCATGATTTTTGTTTCTATACAATAATCTATAATATTAGAGGAGGATTTTTTATGCCAAAATTAGCAAATGATTTATCACTTACAAAAAATACACGATTAAATTCTTTAGGACCTTCAAAAATTAGAGCTTTTGATGAAAAAGCTTCTCAAATCTCAGGAATTATTAAATTAACGATTGGAGAACCGGACTTAAATACACCAGATCATATTAAAGATGCAGCTATTGCTGATATTAAAGCAAATGACTCACATTATGCACCACAAGCAGGTAAACCTGAGTTATTAGAGGCTATCAGCAACTACCTTGATCGCAGCCTTGATGTTAAATACGATCCAAAAACTGAAATTTGCGTTACAGTTGGAGCTACTGGTGCTTTAAATGACGTATTCATGTCAGTCTTAAATCCAGGTGATAAAATTTTAGTTCCTACTCCAGTATGGGCTTTATATTTTCAACTAATTAAATTAACAGGAGCTATCCCAGTCCAAATTGATACTTCAAAAGATGATTTTATCCTTACTCCTGAAAACCTTGAAACAGTCCTACAAAATGAAGGAAAAGGCGCTAAAGCAATTATTTTAACTGATCCATCTAATCCAACAGGTCGCGTTTATCCCGCAGCTACTTTAAAGGCACTTGCAGAGGTTATTACCAAGTATCATCTCTTCTCGGTTACTGACGAAATATATGGTGAATTGGTTTACGATAATAATGTTCATCATTCTTTATCTCAATATATTCCTGAGCGCAATATTCTAATTTCAGGGCTTTCAAAAGCATACGCAATGACTGGTTGGCGATTAGGATATATTGCGGCTCCTGCAGATATTATGAAAACTATTCAAAAAGTAAATGCATTTCTTGTGACTTCTGTAAGTGATAATGTTCAAGCTGCTGCAATTGAGGCCCTAAACAAAGGCCAAGCAGATCCTCTTGAAGCACGCAAAATTTACGAAGACAGATTAAAATTTATGAAAACTGGCCTAGAAAAATTAGGCTTTGAAATGTCTACGCCACAAGGCGCCTTCTATATTTTTGCTAAGATTCCTGATACCTTTGGTACCGACGATGAAGCTTTTGCGAATGAACTAGCTACTAAGGCAAAAGTTGGTGTAACTCCAGGTCGCTATTTTGGTAAGGGCGGTCAAGGATATGTTAGAATGTCTTATGCTTCTTCAACAGAGCAGCTACAAGAAGCCTTAAAACGAATTGCAAAATTTGTTGAAAATATTTAAATAAATAAAAAAATTGCATTACCTAACTTTTAAAGTAGGTAATGCAATTTTTTGTTACTCAAATTTTTAACTAAGATTATTCATCCCAAGTTGAATTCTTATCAGCATCTTCTTGAGCTTCTTTTTCAAGGCGCTGTTCTGTTTCCTTAACGCTGTCTTCATATTGCTTTTCAACTTCAATACCAATATCCGTTAATTGCTTATCAGCAACTGGAGCTGGAGCATGCATCATTGGCTCAGAAGCAGAAGCATTCTTTGGAAAGGCAGTAACGTCACGAATGTTGTCCTTACCTGCTAACATCATAGCTAATCGATCAAGACCAATAGCAAGACCAGCATGTGGTGGGAATCCCATGTCTAAAGCATCCATTAAGTAACCAAATTGTTCATAAGCACGTTTCTTAGTGAAACCTAAAGCCTTAAACATCTTTTCTTGAATTGAGCGTTTGTGAATACGGATTGATCCACCACCCATTTCATCTCCGTTCATAACAATATCGTATGAACGTGCATGAGCTTTATGAGGATCAGTATCTAACAACTTAATACCTTCATCATCTGGCATAGTGAATGGGTGGTGAGCAGCAATCCAGCGACCTAAACCTTCATCATATTCGAATAATGGCCAGTCAACTACCCATACAAAGTCAAAGACACCTTCTGGAATAATACCAGTTTCATGAGCAAATTCACGACGTAGGTGATCAAGTGAATCGGTAACCACCTTCCACTTGTCAGCAACAATAACGATTAATTCGCCGCCTTCAAGATCAAATTCTTTCTTCAAGGCTTCTTTGTTTTCATCAGTTAAGAAACGAGCAATAGGTCCTGAAAATTCGCCATCTTCATATTTAACCCAAGCTAAACCTTTAGCATTGTAGCGCTTGATGTAGTCTTGTTTTTCTTCAATCTTCTTACGTGAATATTCTTTAGCACCATTCTTAACAGCGATACCTTTAACCACACCGCCATCAGCAATTGCACCAGAGAATACCTTAAAGTCACTATCCTTGAAGATTGGGCTTAAATCATGAAGGTACATTTCATAACGAGTATCAGGCTTGTCAGAACCATACTTATTCATTGCTTCGTCCCAAGTAATACGCTTGATTGGAGTCTTTAAATCGATGTTCATAACATCTTTCATAATCTTCTTTAAAAGACCTTCAGTATAATCTTGAACACCTTGTTCATCTAAGAAAGAAGTTTCCATATCGATTTGAGTAAATTCTGGTTGACGGTCACCACGTAAGTCTTCATCACGGAAACAACGAGCTAATTGATAGTATTTATCAAAACCAGCACCCATTAATAATTGTTTAAATAATTGTGGTGATTGTGGCAAAGCGTAGAAACTACCTGGGTAAATTCTTGAAGGAACTAAATAGTCACGAGCACCTTCAGGAGATGATTTACCTAAAATTGGAGTTTCAATATCAATAAAACCTTGTTCATCGAAGTATTCGTGAACTGCCTTCAAGATCTTTGAACGTAAAATAATTGCTCTTTGAAGAGTTGGACGACGTAAATCAAGGTAGCGGTACTTCAAACGAGTTTGTTCTGCCGCATTAATATCATCTTTGATTTCAAATGGTGGTACTTTTGATTTGTTTAGTACGTCAATTTCAGTAGCATCTACTTCAACTTCACCAGTCTTCATTTCTGGGTTTACACTTGAACGCTTAACTACTTTTCCTTTTACTTCAATTACATCTTCATTATTCAATGAATCAGCAATTTCCATTAACTTTTCACCGGAATCTTTGTTAACAACAACTTGTACGATTCCTTCACGGTCACGAAGGTCAATAAAAACTAAGTTTCCTAAATTACGAACACGTTGAACCCAACCATAAAGTGTTACTTCTTGTCCTTCATATTTACTAGTAATATTACCAGCGTAATCAGTTCTTTTGTCCATATGTTCCATGTTAATCCTCCAATTTATTTATAACATCTTGCATATTATTTATATCTTCTAAGCTAAGATCGATAGTTTTACCATCACTTAAACGCTTAATATTTAAAACGCCATTTTCTAATTCTTTAGCTCCCAAGGTAATTACAAATGTTGCATGAACGCGATCAGCTTTTCTAAACTGTTGCTTAAGCTTCTTTTGGTCAACATCATATTGTGCACTAAAGCCTTGTTCACGTAAACTACGTGCAACTTCAACAGCTTTAAACTCAGTTCCTGCACCAATATTAGTAATAAAGAAATCTATTCCTTCTTCTTGGAAAAGGTCTGGATTTTGCTCTTTCAATACAAGCATTAATCTTTCTTCACCAATACCAAAACCAACTGCAGGTGTTTCTGGTCCATCAAACTCTTCAACTAAGTGGTTGTAGCGACCTCCACCTAAAATTGTCGTTGCTGATTCCCATAAATTCTTATCTTCAACCATGAACTCAAAAATAATTCCAGTGTAGTAATCAAGACCACGAACTAAATCATCATCCATTACATAGTTAATGCCCAATTGCTCTAACATATCAGTAATTGTTTTAAAGTTTTTCCGAGATTCATCATCTAAGTAGTCAACAATCTTAGGAGCATTAGGTAAAAACTTCTTATCTCGTTCATCTTTTGAATCTAAGATTCTTAATGGATTTTGACTTAAGCGACGTTGTGAATCTTCAGAAAGCTGATCTTTAATTGGTGTGAAGTAATTTACTAAAGCATCATGATATGCTTCACGAACTTGGGCATTACCTAAACTGTTAATGTGTAATTCGTAATTTTTAACACCTAATTCGGCGAGTAAATCATGTGCCATCATTAAAGTTTCTACATCTGCTAACGGACTGTCAGAGCCAAAACTTTCAACACCAATCTGGTGGAATTCACGTTGACGGCCAGCTTGTGGTCTTTCATATCTAAAAGTATTGTCAATATAGTAAACGCTAAATGGCTTTACAACATCTGGCCCATAAAGTTTATTTTCTACATAAGCACGCACTACACCAGCAGTTCCTTCAGGACGTAATGCAATGTGGCGACCACCCTTATCGTTAAAGTCGTACATTTCTTTTGAAACAACGTCTGAAGTTTCACCACTAGAACGTGAAAAAACTTCATAATTTTCAAAACTAGGTGTTCTTATCTCACGGTAATTAGCTCTTTTAAAAAAGTTCCTAGCGATAGATTCTACTTTTTCCCATGAGCCAGATTCTCCTGGCAAAATATCGACTGTACCTTTTGGTCTTTGAACTTTCATTTAATCATCCTTTAATATATTAATAAAAAAGCGCCCTTGAACTGAGTCAAGGGCGCAATAAATTAGCACGGTACCACCTTTTGCTTGCTGCGATTAACGCTCGCGAAACGATCCATTATCTGCTAAAGGTGTCACAGATCGCAACCTATCCGCTATTCTCACCAAACAAGCGGTCTCTGAGATAGATCATGCTAATCTACATTCTTTGTCATCGATAATTCCTTTTTAGCTTATATTTTTCAGTCAATAAAGTCAACCTTTGTAAGCCTTTACTTAAATATTTTAAATGTCTAAGACAATTGTAAAGGGACCATCATTTTCTAAACTAACCTGCATGTCAGCCCCAAATTCGCCTGTCTCAACATGGAATCCCTTATCTTCTAGTTCATGATTAAAGTCTTCCCATAATTGTTTTGACTTAGGTGGACGCATTGCTTCTACAAAACTTGGTCTATTTCCTTTTTTAGTATTTGCTAACAAAGTAAATTGACTAACGCTTAAGATTTCGCCATTAACATCTTTCAAAGATAAATTAGTTTTACCATCTTTATCTTCAAAAATACGCATTTTAGCAATTTTATCAGCTGCCTTTTTAACTTGTTCTAGTTCGTCACCATCCCGTAAGCCCACTAATAGAAGAAAACCACGCTTAATTTTACCTACGACTTCATTATCAATGGCAACCTGTGCCTTATTTACTCTTTGAATAACAACACGCATTAATTAATTGACCTCTTTGCTTCATAAACATTTGGCACATCCCTCATTCGACTTAAAATATCTTCCAAATGAGCTGCATCTCTAACTGAGACAATTGCATAAATATGGGCCATGTTATTACTATCTACTTTTCCAGATATATTGACAATATTCTTAGTCTTAGAATTTAGGGCATTGATTACATCACTTAAGAGACGAGAACCATTAAAACCATAAATTTCAATGTCAGCATTGTAGTTTTCTTTATTCTTATCTTTGGCGATATTTTCCCAAGCAACATCAATCAGTCGACCTTGCTTTTTAGCTTCTTCGGTTATATTTGGACAATCTGCACGGTGAATAGTTACGCCACGTCCTTTAGTTACATAACCAATAATTGGATCACCAGGAACAGGATTACAGCATTTAGCTAAATGCAGCATTAAATCCGATACACCCTGGACCATAACCCCATGCTTAACGCGCATAATGTCTGCTGGAGCATCTGAATCGTTGTCTTCTTCTGTACTTTGCTGACCAGCGTTCATAATTTTTTCTTCAAGTTGACGCTGCTTTTCATCTTCAGCTTTTTTACGTAAATCTTCAGTCAAACGATTTGCGACTGTTGCCGCAGAAACTTCACCATACCCAACTGCAGCAAACAACTCTTCATCGTTGTGATAGTTGAAATGATCTATAACCCGCTGGATATCAGCCTTAGTCATAAATTCTTTAGGAACTAAATCACGATTTGACAATTCTTGTTCAATCATGTTTTGTCCCTTTTCAATGTTTTCTTCTCTATCTTCAGCCTTAAAGAAGCGCTTGATTTTATTACGAGCACGTGAAGTTTTAACTAAGTTCACCCAGTCCCGAGATGGACGAGCTGATGCCTGAGTTAACATTTCAACGATGTCACCAGTTTTTAATTTGTAGTCTAGGGGAACAATTTTACCATTAATCCTAGCCCCAACAGAATGGGCCCCAACTTCTGAATGAATCATGTAGGCAAAATCTAAAGGACCCGATCCTTTAGGAAGTTCATAAACATCGCCTTTGGGAGTAAAAACATATACCCTATCTGAGAAGATATCAGTCTTGACACTCTTCATAAATTCATGAGAATCTTTGGTCTCATTTTGGAGCTCAAGAATTTCTTGAAACATGTTGAGCTTCTTATTTGCATCAGTTTGCTCAACTTCTCCCTTGACACCTTCTTTATAAGCCCAGTGTGCGGCAACACCATACTCAGCTACTTGGTGCATAGCCTCTGTTCTAATCTGAATTTCTAAAGGCTTGCCGCCAGGACCAATAATGGTTGTATGAAGTGACTGGTAGCCGTTTACCTTTGGAACGGCAATATAGTCCTTAAAACGACCTGGCATTGGCTTCCATTTAGTATGAACTGCACCTAAAACCGCGTAACAATCTTTCACAGATTTAACTATTACTCGAACAGCTAATAAGTCATAAATCTCGCTAAAGTCTTTGTGCTTATTAACCATTTTTTTATAAATTGAATAAATATGTTTTGGACGACCATAAATCTCATACTTAATGCCCAAGCTATCTAAAGTTTGCTTCAAAGTCGAAATTGCATCAGCAATATATCCTTCACGCTCACTTCGCTTAGATTGCATTAAATTAACAATTCGGTAATATTGTTGTGGGTTGAGATAATGTAAACTCATATCTTCAAGTTCCCACTTAATCGTTCCAATACCCAAACGATCAGCAAGAGGAGCATAGATATCTAAAGTTTCGTCTGCAATTCTTCTTTGTTTATCTGGGCGCAAATGGTCTAAAGTATGCATATTATGTAAACGGTCGGCCAATTTAACCATGATTACCCGTAAATCTTTAGCCATCGCAATTAACATCTTACGGTGATTATCAGCCAAGTATTCTTCATGGCTCTTAGATTTATATTGAATCTTACTTAATTTAGTCACACCATCAACAATAAATGCAACGTCCTTACCAAATTTTTCTTTGATATCATCGTTAGTTACAGGTGTATCTTCAACCGTATCATGTAAATATCCGGCCGCTACTGTATCAGGATCTAAACGTAAAGTTGCCAATGTTCCAGCAACTTGAGTGGGATGAATGATATAAGGTTGCCCGGAAACTCTGAATTGACCCTCATGTGCTTTCTTAGCAAATTCATATGCTGATTCAACAAAAGCTAAGTGTTCATCATTCATATATTTCTTACATTCAGCAAGAACTTCTTCATGAGTCATTTCATGATATTTTGACATAACGCATCACCTATTCTTTATTTCTTTTCTTTGTAAAAATCATCATGCCATAAACCAAATAATTCAAAACTTAAATATACTAAGCACAATAAGAAGTTATATTTAGCAAAGTGAATTAAAACTGCAATAGCAAAAACTACCGGAAAAAGAAGTAGCCACCAATAGCTCAACTTTCTAATTTGCATAATACGACCAATTTGGTAGCTTAAATAAGTATTAAAAATAAAGAAAACTAGTCCAATTCGCCAAACTCGACTTAGATGAACGAGTGGACAGATAATCCAAACAATTACTCCTAATAAAGTTAACCAAATAAGAGGCATAAATGATTTTTCATTTATTTTACTCCATGAAGCCTTAAAATTAAAATTTTTCTTTTCTTCACTATTTTTCTTCATTTTTTGCTTACCTTTTCTTTTAATTAATATTTTTAATTTGGTTTTCTAGCAATTAATAGTCCAATCCAGCGACCTTCTTGCATTTTCATTTTAATTATAAAATTATTATCTTCTAGCGCCTTCTCTATCTTAGGAAGTTGTAAATAATCAATTCCTGAAAAAATAATTTTACCATTTTCATTCAAATGATTATCTAGATCCGGAATTAATTCTAACAGAATATCAGCCAAAATATTTGCCACGATTAGATCATATTTTTCATTAATATCTTTTAACAAATTAGCCTTACGCACATCAATATTATCAATATTATTTAAGGCAATATTTTCTTTAGCGGCAGTAACAGCTTCATCAGAAATATCAGTTCCTAATACATGGCTTGCTCCTAACTTACTTGCAGCAATTGCCAAAATACCAGAGCCTGTACCAACATCTAAAACAGACATCGGCTTAACTAAAGCACGTTCCATAGCAAGCAAAACTAACTGTGTTGTCGTATGCCCACCAGTACCAAAGGCAAGTCCTGGATCTAAACGAATCAGTTGTTGATCAGAGAAAGCCGGTTGATAGTCTTCCCATTCAGGAACAATGGCTAAATGTCTTGAGAAATCAATCACATGATAGTATTTTTGCCAAGCTGTATTCCAATCTTCATCAGCCACTTCCTTAGTGCTAATTAAAACGTTGCCAGTATCTAAGCCATAACCCTTCATTTCAGCTATTTTATCAGTAATTTTTTGAACTAGCTTCTTTTTATCAGCATTTTCATAATCAAAATATGCTGTTAATTCTAAATCTTCAGGTAGGTTTTCAATATCATCTAGTTCAACTAAACTACTATCATGTTTTTGACCCTCTAAAACAAAGTCGCTACGCTTACGACTTTCAATTCCCTGTGCATCCAGTTCATCTTGCATGAAAAAACTTAATCCATCTTCTAATTCATGACTACATTCAACTTTTATCGCTAATAATTTCACTAATCTTGTCCCCTTTTGACATGTTAAATTCTCACGTTTATGATATTAAAAGGTGAGAAAAATGTCGAAAAAAAATAAAAAGAAAAAACTTAATAAAACGTTGATTGAGAAGATGCTCGACCAACAAAAGATTCCATATAAACAATTACAATTCGCCACAGTTCAAAAAGGCGATGTTAAACAAATGGATACTTCCATTTTAGACGATGAAGAGGCTTTGGTCTACAAAACCTTGGTATGTGAGGGAAATAAAAATAGTCCTGTAGTTGGAGTTGTTCCTGTTACCGAGCACTTAAGTATGAAAAAACTTGCTAAAGCTTCTGGTAACAAAAAATGTGAATTACTTCCACTTAAGAAGTTAGTCGCAACTACCGGTTATGTTCATGGGGCCAACACTCCAATTGGAATTTACCAAAAGCATCATTTTCCTATCTATTTAGATAGCAGTATGAAAGACCATGATCAAATTGCTGTTTCAAGTGGTGAAGTTGGTAGAAGTATCATGATCAATCCTGATGATTTACAAAAAGTCACTAATGCCTCTTTCGTTGATTTATTAGAGTAATAAGATTAAGTAAAAAGCTTCTCATGACTAGAAAAATAATTCTAGTTTTGAGAAGCTTTTTTAGCTACTTTTTAATTATTTTTACCCATCTAAACACACCGTAAATTATTAATAGTACCCAACTAAGGATTGAAATATAGAGTAAAATTGTAAACCAAATTGGGGTCTTGAATGAAAGAATTGCTGTATTCTTTCCTTTTCTTGACTGAACTTGTGGCATCCCTATTTCATTCACTTTTGGTTTTATTACTTTATTATTTAAACTCAACTCAGATTGTTTATAAATAAAAATCGGAAGTGTAGTTACTTTAGAAGTTGAGTCTTTCCAAGTGAGCTCTAATCGTCCATTTGAAAGAGCCTTTTGCTCAAAATTATTTTTTTGTGGAGACATACTCATTAACATACCAGTAATATCACTTGATTTGATCTTCTTTCTTACTGGTAGATAATCAGGACTATTAATTTCCACTTTATTGATATATGGAGCTAATCCCTTTTCCTTCATCTCCTTAGCATTGCTAGTAATTCCTTTGTTGTAAGTAATATTATTATTAATTTCATTAAAGTCGGCTCTAACATTGAATAGCACTACTACAATTGCTAATGCACTCGCAATCATTCCAAGTTTTTTACCATGCCTCTTAATTAATTCATTCAGTGTTAAACCAATTCCAAGAAATAGCAAAGGATATGCTACAACAGTAAACCGGTTAGGAAACTGTAAATACCCAGTTACTGCTGGTAGGGTGTCCTTCACAAATTGCCATGGAAACAAATTAGAACTTAAATATAGAAAGACTATCCCTTCTAAGGTAACAAAAGTATTTAATTTAGAAGACTTAAAGTTAAAGATTACATAAATTAGTTGAACAATAAATAGGAGCAATGTGACTTCAGTGATTGACGCCCACATTGTTGAAGTACCAGCAACAGATAGATTAACAGCGGTCAAAACTGGTGAGTAATCGATCGGAGATGCCATTTGATTAGTTGGATAGAGCAGTAAAAATGCACCCCATACGTTTGCTGTTAACACAATGAATAAGCCAACAGCTTTAAAGACATCAATCCACATCTGACGCTTATTTTCACTCAAAACTAATCCGTAAATAAAGAAAGGAATCAAGGCAAGAATGGAGAAGAAAGTGCTTAGCAAATGAATCTGAGCTACAATTGCCATTACAATTCCAAGACTAATCCAGCTAAATCGAGTTTTATGATTATTCAGCAGGTTAATTCCTTGGATCAATACGAATGGTATTAAAACGGCACCCCATGAGTTGAAAGCATTGGATCTCGGCCAATATGCAATATAACCAGTAGTTAAAAATAGGGCCGTAACTATTGAAGAAACAACTTGCGATATTTTAACCTTTCGACTTAAACGATAGATTCCCAGACCACCAACCAGAAAAATCAGGTAGGTTATAAGAATTTGAAAACGAAGCCAAGAACTACAAAATAAAAGTAAACTTCCCATTAAATAAGCAAAGAATGGGCCATATAAAGCATTGACTATTCGCCCACTTTCACCCATTCCATAATTCATTTGAAAGTAAGAGAAGTTATGATTCTGTATTTGCTGGTAAGTATCATAAAAACGATGAAAGTGAAAAGCAGTGTCGTCTAAAGTAAGACCAGATCGAGTAGTCAATTCGGTCCAAATTAAAACAGTTGCAATTACTAGACTCAAAATTATCGGAATAAGATAATCTATTATTTTATTTTTATATTTTTCTACACTATGATTTTTCATTTCTTACCTCTGATAAGTATTGTCTCAACTGTTTAATTGTATCATTCAACAAGTCGAAAAAAATACTTACTTACCACTTTTATTCTTCTGGAACTGACATATTTACCATATTTCTTCCCTTGCGATAGGCTTGTTTGACGTCATTAATAGTTAAATCTTTACCCTTTTGATCATATGCAACTAATACTTCTCTAACACCATCAGCAAACTTACTTAATAATCTAAATATAGTAATTTCTGCAAAGAATAGAACTAACAATAAGAAAACAGCAGTTGCAGAGATACGTGAAAGTGCAAATAAATTATGGAAGAAAATAATAGATAAAACTAATGCTAAAAAGGATCCACCTAAAACAGTCCACCTAAATTTATTTAGTGGTCTAGAAATATGGTATAGCACCATCATCCCTACTGCGACTAATAACATCGTAGCCGTTGTAGCTACTTCTGGTCTTCCTAATTCTAAAACCATATCTGCCACTACCAAAATTGAGACCGCGAGCATATCTGTAATTCCACCAGGAATTGCCCTTGACAATACATTAGGAATAAATTTTCCGCGAATACGGTTGTAATTATTTTCAAGAGCTAATAAGAATGATGGTAGACCAATAGTAAATGCTGAAATTAAGGCTATTTGAGCCGGACGCAATGGATAAGACATTGCAAAGGCAAGAGAAAAGATAGACATCAAAAATGAAAAGATATTCTTTACCAAGAACAAACTAGCTGATCTTTCAATGTTATTAACTACTTTTCTACCTTCATCTACAACTTTTGGCATTCTAGCAAAATCAGAATCTAATAAAACAACTTGGGATGCTTGAACAGCAGCACTATTGCCTGACGCCATAGCAATTGAACAATCTGCTGTCTTCATTGCTAAAATGTCGTTAACACCATCTCCTGTCATGGCAACAGTATTACCATTTTTTTGAAGAGCTTTAATTAACTTTTTCTTTTGATCAGGCTTAACACGTCCAAAAACGTTATATTTTTTAACAACTTCTTCATAGTCGCCTTCACCGATTTCGGTTGCATCAATCAACTTATCTGCATCCCGAATACCGGCCTGCTTTGCAACACGTGCTACCGTTAAAGGGTTATCTCCAGAGATCACCTTGATATTTACCCCTTGACGATCAAAATATTCAAAAGTACTTTTTGCTTCTTTACGGATTGGATTAGAAATTAAAATATATCCTAATAGCTCAACAGGCTCTACTAATTTTTCCTTTTCATCCCTTAGTGCATGCGGATATTTTCCAAAAACTAAAACACGATATCCTTGTCGGGTATATTGATTTATTTCTTTTTCGTAATTTTTAAATTGATCCCGCAATACAAACTCAGGCGCACCCATTAATAAAGTGTTGTTCTTAATAACTGCCCCACTATATTTATTTACCGAAGTAAACGGGATGATTTGCGTAGCCTGAATATTAAATTTTTGATTAAATGATTTTGCGACAGCTTTGATAGTCGCATTATCGTACGGCATATTTTGGGCAAAAATAGAAATTTCTTTGCTCAACTCTTCTTTAGTAACACTAACTGGAATAACTTCCTCCACTTCCATTTTAGGTTCAGTAATTGTTCCAGTCTTATCAACACATAGCACATTAACCCGAGCTAATGTTTCAACACTTTTCATATCATGAAGCATAACTTGGGAACGCGCTAAACGCATAGCTGCTAATGCCAAAGCAATTGTCGTTAATAAATACAGACCTTCAGGAATCATTCCAATAATTGCTGCTTCCATTGAGACAATACTGTCCGCTAAATTTAAATGATTTACATAACGGGCAACAATGAAGAGAGCAATTCCACATGGGATAATGATGATTCCAACCCATTTAATCAATCGATTAATTGAGCGCACCATTTCAGAGCCCTCTTTTGAATTCATCGCTTTAGCTTCTAAAGTTAGCTTAGAAACATAAGAATTCTTACCAACCTTTTCAAGCCGCGCATAGGCTTTTCCTGCAACTACAAAGCTTCCAGACATTAACTCTGCGCCAACATCTTTCTCTATTTCATCGGCTTCACCAGTTAGCAATGCTTCATTTACTCGTAATGTTCCAGAAATAACTTGCCCATCAGCAGGAATTTGATCCCCTGTTTTAAGTACAATTACATCCCCTAAAACTAGATCTTCGATTGGCACAATTTTTTCTTCTTGATCACGAATTACGGCTATTTTTGTTGTATTCATAACATTTAACTTGTCTAAAACACTTTTTGCACGTAATTCTTGGACAATCCCAATTATCATATTTGCGATGATAACTGGTAAGAATGTTAAATCTTTGTATTCTCCAACGATCACTAACAAGATCGCTAATACTAAAAATATCAAGTTAAAATACGTAAATGTATTTTCTTTAATTATTTGCCAGGTAGTCTTAGCCTGATCATTAACAGCTCGGTTAACTTTTCCCTCTTTAATTCTTTGCTCAACTTCTGCCTGTGTTAAGCCAATTGGTTGTTTAAAGTTTTCCTTCATTTGCATCCCTAAAAAAATTAATCTATCTGTAAATTGTCATCTTTTTCAATCGTTACCTCACCAGCTACATCAGTATTAAAAAAAGCAGAAATCTGGTGAACATCCCAGTTTTGGCCTAATCCCCACATCAGTTTAGTAATCGCACTCTCTGAAGTCATATCACGAGCACTAATTGCTCCTTCAAGCAGCGCTTCTCTCCCAACTTCATATTTTGTAAGATCACTTCGCTCATATAAGCATTGACTCGTCGCAATAATCGGTATTCCTCTTCTAATCAACTTTCCAATTGCAGCTACCATATTTCTGCGGATGTAATTCATCCCGCCTAAACCATACGCTTCAATTACAATTCCTTGACATCCGCTTTCGACCATTGCAAATAGTAAATTAGGATCAAAACCCGGGAATAGTTTAACTAAAGAAACATGAGGATTAATGTGAGTGTTTAAAGTTGTATCTTTCATATCTTTTGTATTTTTAGGTACCATTTGGTCAGAAAATACTAGGCCATCAGATGTTACTCTAGCTACTGGTGGTACATTAACACTTTCAAAAGCATCAAAATTAATTGTTCTCACTTTAACGCTTCTGCATCCCAGCATCACTTTTCTATCAAAGGCTAAATAAATATTAGGATGACAACTAGAAGCTGCCGCAAAGGCTAATTTCAAATTATCGGGTGCATCACTCAGCACTACATTAATTGGAACCTGACTTCCAGTTAAAACAACTGGAATATTAATATTTTGCAGCATAAAAGAAAGCATGGATGCTGTATAGGCCATGGTATCAGTACCGTGAGATACTACAATTCCATCATACTTATTCCGATTTTCATAAATTTTTTCAGCGATCAATTTCCATTCTTCAGGCTGAATATTAGATGAATCAAGTTGGAGAATATCCTCGACAGTAATATCATAAGGTAGTTCCCCTAACATATTGATTAACTGCTCACCAGATTCTTTAGGCACTAACCCAGCTTCTGAAACAACTGACGCAATTGTTCCACCCGTTGAAAGCAATAATATTTTCTTTTGCATTTTTCACTCACTCTTTAATTCTCTTGTTTTATTAATTATACGAAAAAAGTTGTCATAGTTTAAATTCCATGACAACTTTTTTAATAAAAATCTATCCGGCATGCCGCCAGTCTTTATCCATTAAAATCCGGGCTGCAATTAAACCTAATGGTAAACAAATTACAATCATTAAAGCTTGAACCATCCATAAGGCTCCTGCATTTAATGAGGTTAATCCTAAGTTAAACATAGCTCGGTACATATATAGTCCCGGCACCATAATTACAATTGACGGCACCGTAATAGCAATTCTCGGAAAACCAGTTTTGCGTCTAATAATTGAAGCTAACATTCCTGCAACAAAGGCTCCGATAAAAGCAGCCACAGCTGGTGGAACATTTGACCAATCAACCAAACTTAAGCGTAAAGTATTTGCTATAGCTCCGGAAATCCCTGCAACAGTTGCCATCGGGATCTTAGAGTTAAACATAATTGAAAAGCCAAAAACTCCGCAAAAACTAGCAACTAATCTTAAAAGAGTTAAAACTAATGGTGTTAGTCCTAATTTCTCAAAGTTTTGTGGATGCAGGTTTAAGATCAAAGCCATTACCCAACCAACTGCAGTTGCAACAACAATAATCATTATTGCATAAGCCATTCTCTCTAATCCTGATCTCATATCAAGCTTAGAAATATCCAGTCCAGATGTAATAAATGGAAAACCTGGAATCACAAAGAGCATGGCTCCAATGTATCCATCTAAATGATGAAGGCTAACTGGATAAAATAGTCTAATTAAGTAAAAACTACCCACATATACCGCGCAGGCTACAGCAACTGCTACTGTAATGTTAGCTAAAATAGTTAAATGTCGATCAATCATTTTTCGACGAATATAATTTCCGCAACCCGCACCCAAAAAAGCACAAATAACTTCAAAAATTCCGCCACCTAGTAAAAAAATAAATCCTGCACATGCAAGACCAGCAGCCAGTCCAACTTGCCACGGAGCATATTGCGATTTCATTGTCGAAATCTCTTCTAATCTGTTATGAATTTGCCCAATCGTCCAATTTCCGTTATCTTTTTTAAACTGACTAACAAAGTTTTCCATACGGTCCAACTTAGTCGTATTCACTCCTGTTGATGGTAAGCTTAGAGCTTGAGTATAGCTCTTACCATCCGCATCAACACAAGTATATTCGATTGAAACAAGTCCAATATCCGTGCTGCATGTCATATCTAAACAGCGAGCAATTGTATTCATCGCTGATCTTACACGCCACGCTCCGGTCCCACAAGAGAGAAGCATCATCCCAATATGCCCTACAATTACCGATCGTTCGGCCAAAGTCGCATTTTTAGCAGGTGTAATATTATCACTAGTAAAAAACTCCTGCCACCGAATTCGCATATGATGATGATGCGACAAAGTATGTTGATGATGGAGCTGATTTACACGTTCATTTTTACTTTCTTTACTATTCACTTTCATAGTCCCCAAACTTTGATTAAATATCATACCTTTAAAATTTTATCACACAAAAAACGTCTTGCACTCTCAACTTAAGTACAAGACGCTTTTAATTATTAAAATTATTGTTTAAAGGTTAATTCCGTCAACAACTTCCTTCATCTTAGCTGCTGAATAAGCCATTTTCTTCTTTTCATCTTCTGATAAGTGAAGCTCAATCACGTCACTAATTCCATTAGCAGTAACTACAGCTGGGCTTCCTAGGTAAAGATCATGAATACCATATTCTCCAGTCATTGGTGCAGATAGGGGCATCACTAGAGCTTTATTTTCTAAGATTGCCTTACAGATTTGTGTTAAGCACATTGCAACGCCATAAAAAGTTGCTCCCTTATTAGCAATGATCTTACCACCCTTTTTACGAACATCAGTCTCTAATTCAACCAATGTTTCTTCATCTAATTCCTTATAAGAACGAAGAGGCTTATGATCAATAATTGCTTCATCAAAGTTTTCAAAAGATGTATCACCATGTTCACCTAAAACATAAGCATCAATATGATCAACATTAACACCAGTCTTATGGGATAAAGCTACACGCAAGCGAGCTGTATCAAGGGATGTACCGGTTCCGATAACTTTATTCTTAGGAAAACCAGATAACTTTTGAGTTAAAGTAGTTAAAATATCTACTGGATTAGCAGAAACGACAAAAATACCGTTAAAACCGGATTCTACAATTGGTTTTATGATTGATTCTAAAATTTTAACATTAGTTTTTACCAAATCTAGTCTAGTCATTCCAGGTTTTCTTGCAGCTCCGGCAGTAATTACAGCAATATCGGCATCTTTTGCATCACTATAATCTCCACTCTTAACAGTGCATTGACCAACAAATGGGGCTAAGTCTTCTAAATCTAAAGCATCCCCTTCAGTAATTTTTTTGATTACATCACAAATTACCAATTCATCAATTCTAACATTTTGCAATAAGTCATTTGCAAAGGTTGAACCAACACGGCCGTCACCAACTAAAAATACTTTTCTACGACTCATTTTTATATGTACTCCTTTAAATGAAAGCTTAAGTTCTACACTTTAAGTATACACAAATAGCCTTTCTATTGAAAGCGCTTTATTTAATTAAATCCGCCATTGCTTTTCCAGCTTCACGACCAAAAATAATTGTTTCAGCAATCGAATTACCACCAATTCGATTGTTACCGTGTAAGCCACCACTAACTTCACCAGCAGCATATAAACCAGAAATAAAGTTTCCGTTAGTATCATAGACACGGGTATCAGGGGCCACATGAATTCCACCCATTGTGTAATGGATTGCAGGTGCAATATGAATTGCATAATATGGTGCATGGTCTAACTCAGCCATTCCGGTAGTACGGCCAAATTTTGTATCATCATTATTTGCTACTGCTTTATTCCAATTTTTAAGTGTTTCTTCGAGGTTGGAAACGGGCACTTTAATGTTTTCAGCTAATTTTTCAATAGTGTTTCCATGAACAACTAAATTAATTGAATCATAAAATTCAATTGCCTTAACCCTATCCCTAACTCCTTGGTCAAAGATCAAATATGCAGAATGTTCTGGAGTTTGGGTAATTGCATTTGATACGATCTTTCGCGTATTCAATTCATTAACAAATCTCCTACCTTGATGATCAACTAAAATAGCCCCTTCACCGCGTACTGCTTCACCAATTAAATACGCATGATCTGTATCTTGTTGAACTGTAGGGTGAACTTGAACTAACTCTAATTGCTCAAGTTGTGCTCCCACTTTATTAGCTAATTTTAAGCCGTCTCCAGTCGCACCAGGTTGATTAGTTGTCTTATAGTTACGCAAATCTGGTCGATACTTATCGATTAAATCTTTAGAAGCACCAAAACCACCAGTAGCAAGTAAAACTGCTTTGGCTTTTACTTGCCGATCATTATTAACTTCTACACCAGTAATTTTCTTGTTGTCATCTTGTAATAATTTAGTCACCTTAGCATCAGTAAAAATTGGAATATTATTTTCATCAGCAATTTTAAGTAAATTATTAACTAAAAATGCGCCAATTGGTGCCATTGAAGATGGACGGTGTGTACGTTTTTTGGACATACCACCTGTAATTGTTAAATCATCTACTTTAATTCCTAAGTCTTCAAGCCACGCAATAGCCAAAGGTGCATGCTCGACAAAATAATGTAGCATTTCACGGTCATTCATATAGCCGCCACCTTTTAGCGTCTCATCATAAAATTTTTGCATACTATCGTTTACACCTAAACGAGCTTGAACAATACTTTCAGCAGCATTCATACCAGAACTAGCTCTCATAGTGTTTCCACCTAAAAAGCCATTCTTTTCTAAAATTGCAACATTCAAACCATATTGCTGTGCTTGAATAGCTGCGGCTAATCCTGTACCACCGCTTCCGACAATAATGGTATCATATTCTTTTTGTAACTTATCTACTGTTTGTGTTGGAAATTTATATCCCATTCTTATTCCTTCTTTTAATCATCAATTGGCTTAGTATTCATTGCATTAGTCATGGTAATTGGTTTCATCCACTTATCATATTGTTCTTTAGTAACTAAGCCGCTATTTAAAGCTGCTGTACGCAAAGTCGTATTATTTTTAGCTGCAGTCTGTGCAATAGTAGCAGCTTCATGGTAACCAATATGTGGTGAAAGTGCAGTAACTGTCATTAATGAATTTGCTACATCCTTAGCCATTCTTTCTTTATTAACAGTCATACCATGAATCATCTTATCTGCAAAGCCAGAAATAGTTCCAGATAAAACATTGACAGACTCTAAAAATGCTGCAATCATCACTGGCTTAAAGACATTCATTTCAAAGTTTCCTTGAGATGCAGCCATAGTAATAGTTGTATCATTTCCAAAGACTCTCAAACATGCCATGGTAACGGCTTCCGCTTGAGTCGGATTTACTTTACCTGGCATAATTGATGAACCAGGTTCGTTTGCAGGTAAATTAAGTTCTCCTAAACCAGCCCTTGGGCCAGATCCTAAGAAACGAATATCTTGAGCAATTTTGAACATATCAGCTGCCAAAGCTTTTAAAGCACCATGCACAACATTTAAGCCTGAGTGATTTGCTAAACCAAAGAATTTATTTGTATCAACTTTAAAATTATGTCCATACTTTCTTGATAAACGCTCAGCGATATCTTCTGCCATACCAGGAGCTGCATTAAGTCCAGTGCCAACAGCAGTTCCTCCAATTGGTAATTCATAAAGTGTTTCTTCTAACTTGTTAATGTAGGATAAATCATGATTAAGAGCAGAAATATAGCCTGATAGTTCCTGACCAAAAGTCAATGGAACCGCATCTTGCAAGTGGGTTCTTCCTACTTTAACCGTTGTCCAATACTCATCTTGTTTCACTTTTAGCTCTTTAATCAAGTGTTTAATAGAAGGTTTTAAGTCGTCTAACGCTTGTGTTGCAACTAAATTCATTGCAGTTGGAAAAGTATCATTTGATGATTGTCCCATGTTCACGTCATCATTAGGTAAAATATCTAAACCGGGATGATTTTTATTAGCAAGATTAGCCACCACTTCATTAACATTCATATTAGTTTGGGTACCTGATCCAGTTTGATAGACATGCAATGGAAAATATGGTTGCAATTCTTCATTGTTTAAATCAAGTAGCTGATGAATTGCTTCAATAATGGCACGTCCCTTTTCTTCTGTTTCAGTTCCTGCTTCAATATTAGCTTGAGCAGCAGCTAGCTTTATTTGAAGAAGTGCACGAATAATACCAATTGGCATTAACGCTCCAGTATGGAAATTATCCTTACTTCTTTGTGTTTGTGGACCCCACAATGCCTTTTCAGGAATTTCTACTGGGCCTAATGTATCACTTTCAACACGATAACCTTTTTTCACCATATTTTTGTCCTCCGTTTTCATTATCTTCATTATAAGCTACATTTAAATGAAAGGGCATACAAAAAGCGGAGAATATAATTCTTCGCTAATATAATTGTATTAAATTATACTAAAAATACTTTTTCAATGCTATACGCTTATCGTTCTTGATGATTCAACTTCTTAGCAACTAGGTCTCCAATCACTTGAACAATCAATACCAATAATAAAACTAATAAAGTTGCTACCAAAGTCACATCATTATTAAATCTATTGTATCCATATGAAATGGCTGTATTACCTAAGCCACCAGCACCAACGGCTCCTGCCATTGCAGTTAATCCAATTAAACTAATCAAAGTCACGGTTGAAACTCGAGTTAATTCAGATCTACTTTCTCTTAAATATACGTCAAAAATAATATCTTTGGTTGAAGCACCTAATGCTTCTGCAGCTTCAATCTTTCCTTTATCTACACTTTCAAGTGCAACTTGAACTTGTCTAGCAAAAAATGGGAACACACCTAAAGTTAATGGTACTAAAGCTGCTTTCATCCCAATTTGAGTTCCAACAATTTTTTGGGTGACTGGAGCAACAAATGCTAGCAAAATAATAAATGGCACAGCTCTAAAAATCGATACGATTTTATCAACAATCCAATAAACTATTTTATTAGCTAAAATTCCTTTTGGTTTTGTTAAAACTAATAATAATCCAAAAATTAAACCTAGAATTCCCCCAAAAATAGCTGACCAAAAAGTCATAAATAAGGTTTGGAAAATAGCTGTTCCCCAACCAGCATCTCCGCCCCAACCTAGGGCTACTACATTAGGAAAGTTTTTAGTGAAAAAACTAATCATTAGTCAGCACTCCTTTATCTAACTTCGTTACTACAACATTTTTACTCTCCAAGAATTTAATAGCTTCTTTTTGCTTTAATTCATCTAAATTTAATAAAATTGCAAGTGTTCCTATTGGTTCACCACTTAGAACTTCTACATTTCCATATAAAATACTTGCTTTTGTATTCAATGAAACATCTAAATCAGCCACAATTGATTTAGTTACATCATTGATGCTATAAACTAATTGATACAATTCTGCGTTCTCGGCTAATTTATCAAAGTTATAAGTATTCAAAATATGTTGAGCCTGCAAGGCCCCACCCACAAATTGACGCGTAAGTTGCTTTTGAGGATGTAAGAAGACCTCTCTCAACTCACCTTTTTCGATTACTTTTCCCTTTTCCATTACTGCAATTTTATTTGCTACACGTTTTACAGCATCCATTTCATGGGTAATTAAAACAACAGTTAGGCCTAATTTTTTATTTAGATCATATAATAAATCTAAGATTTGATTAGTAGTTTTTGGATCAAGGGCACTAGTTGCCTCATCAGAAATCAAAATATCAGGATCATTGGCCAGGGCACGCGCAATAGCTACACGCTGTTGCTGACCTCCAGACAACTGAGCCGGATAAAAATCTGCCTTATCTTTTAAGCCAACTAATTCTAACAAATGAAGAGATTTTTCCTCTAATTCTTGATCAGATAAGCGACTATGTTGCAGCGCAAAAGCAACATTTTCAATAACAGTTTCTTCGTTCAATAGGTTGAAATTTTGAAAAATCATCCCAATTTTACGTCTTTTTTCTTGAAGTTGCTTCTTACTAATTTGCAATTTATTGTCTTTAAACAACACTGTTCCATTCACTTCTACTGAGCCGGCAGAAGGATATTGTAACAAGTTAATTGTTCTAACCAAAGTAGACTTACCTGCCCCTGAAAATCCAATTACACCGTAAATGTCACCCTTATTTATTTCTAAACTTACATCGTTAACTGCTTTATTCTGTCCAAATTGAACGGTAATATTTTTCAAATCAATTTGTGCTGCCATTAGACTGCTCCTCCTCTTACTTTAATTTTAATCCCCAAGCTGCAACTTCAGTCTTGCCATAAAGTTTGTCAGATAATTTCTTAGTTTTTTCAGTTTGATATGCCTTAACTAAATCCTTATAAATTTTGTTATTCTTATCTTTTTTATTTGCCACAATTATGTTAATCCATTGTTCAGAATCTTTATTCAAAGGCTCAATATAAATTGTTTGCTTATCACCTAATTTAGCAGGAACGGCATAAGTATTATTAACAATACTTGCATCTACATCATCAATTACTCTTGCTGTTTGTTCTGCACTAACTTCCTTAATTTTTAGTCCCTTAGGATTTGAAGTAATATCAGTTACTGTTGCAAGTTTAACGCCCTTTTTCAAGTTAATTAGTCCAGCATTTTTCAAGACATATAAAGCTCTTGATTCATTAGATGCATCATTTGGTACTGCAATTGTAGCGCCTTGTGGCAAATCATTAATGCTCTTATATTTCTTTGAATACAACCTGATTGGAGCAATATAAGTATTCCCAATTGCGACCAGTGAACCATGATTTGCCTTATTCCAAGCATTTAAAAATGTATAGTGCTGGAAAGCATTTAAATCAATATCACCATTTTGAAGTGCCTTATTTGGTTGATTATAGTCAGTAAAATTCTTAGTTTTAATTTTTATGCCATACTCTTCTTCAGCAGTTTCTGCTACACTTTTCCAAATTTCGGCATCTTGCTTAGTTTGACCAACCACACCCACTACTACTTCTTTTTGATTCTTGGCAGTTTTACTGGTTGGACCAAAACTAAACCATCCAGCAATTACAATTAAAACTGCCACTAGTGACCAAATTATTCTATTTCTAATTCTCTTTTTATGCATTGTACTTTCCTCCAAACAAAAAAGCACTCATCCATAAAAGGACGAGTGCTCGCGTTACCACCTTTAATTTGCCATTTACTCACATAAATGACCTTAGTAAGTAGCTCCTAATTTTCATTAAGAATTACCTTGCGTTTTTAACGATCGCAACTCCGTTGATAACTTATTATTAAAATTCGTTACCACCATTTTAATCTCTAGTCCATCTTCAATTAGCTGTTTTATCTACTTCCACCACACGTAGACTCTCTAAAAAGACATCACCAATTTACTCAACTAGCAAAATGTTTATGTTAATTGTTAAAAGTATATTATAATCTTAATCAAATTTCGTCAAGTCTTTTTTATTTTTTATTTTCTTATCGAAATCATTATATTATCCTGATACATGAGGATATTTAAGAATGGAGAAAGAATGATGAAAAATAATATTGTCAAAATAATAATGTGGATCCTCTTTTGGTTTTATCTAATTCCATATTATTTACTAAAAAAATTTATTTCGCCGATTGTAAAATTAAATTGAACACTTGATAGAAAATAAAAAGTCCATTTGGA
>NZ_PCYR01000022.1:0-26814 GCF_002553805.1 Lactobacillus sp. UMNPBX19 | reverse complement strand
TAAAGAAATAAATTTAAGGAATCATTCATCCTTACACAAACTATTTTACAGTCTCTAAAATTATATTTATTTAAATTAAATTTTTGTCAACAAATACTTATACAAAAAAATACTAATAATTATCAGCTAAGCAGTAATTATTAGTATTCTGTACATAATTTATAATTTAATTAAGCCATTGAATCCCAACAAGGCACAGGAGTTGCTTCGCCTTCAGCAATTTTTACTAGTTTCTCTGGTAAGTATTGCTTTTTAACTACAACTTTAAATAGGTATTCGTCAAACCATTTATCATCCATGACAAAGTAGCCTTTATCACCAACTTTTGTTCCCCATGAGTTTTCCACTTTCCATTGACGGGGTTTACCATCAACTACATCTACGCCTACAAAGGTCATTGCATGAGTTGACCCACTAGCACCAGTTTGAAGACGTTCTTTTTTATTTAACTTAGTTTCAATACCAAAAATCGTATCAGTTTCATATAAATTAGCAGCTAAAATTCCCTTTTGACGATCACTTTGCTTGCCTACATCACAACCAAACCAGATTGTTTCCCCATCTTTTAGCTGTTTAATTGCTGCTTCCTTAAGATTTTCAATCTTTGTATTCAAAAATCTAACTGGGCTACCACCTTCAACATTATCTTCAAATGGAAAAGCGTAAAGCTTATCATACTCATGATCTGGAGCATTAAAGAGTACTACATAATCATCTAAGTCATCTTCAAAATAATTGTGGAAAAAGTCTAATGGGGTAATATTTTGGTCTAACTTGTAATTTCCATCGTCATCTTTAAATTCTAGATCGAACTTTTGCACAGGTTGTCCAAAAGCAATTACAGCCATGCGGTAAATTTCACTTAAATATTCTTGACGTTTTTGTTCAATTTCATCATTTTTACCAGCTTGAGCAAGTTTACGCAAAACTAGTCCATCTTCACGCAATTTCATATTCAATGCTTGATTAAAAGCAGCTGTATTATTAGCTGTAAAACTTTCGTCTTGTGCATAAGTTGGCACCAAGCCGTATTTTCTAATTAATGAAATAGCCATGTGCCATTGTCCACCATCGGTATCAGGTGCTTGTAAGTAAAAATGTACAGTACGATCATCCACAGGTTTATCCGCAGTTTCTAGAATATGATTAAAGAAAATATTTGCTCTTTCAATTCGATCCCAGAAGAAAAGATAGCTTTGTGAAAAAGTAAAGTTCTTTGCATGATATTGCTTGGCAAACTTATGACGTAAAACATTCAAAGCAGCAAACAACCAACAACGACCTGATTGCTTTTGGTCGGTCACATTATCAGTTGGAATTTCAATTGAGAAAGTTCGATTTAAATCACGGATACCTTCACCGTTGAAACTTGCTTTTTGCACACCGTTATTCACAACAGCCAATTCAGCAATTTTATTTTGCTTATTTTGTTGATAATCTTGTTGAAATTTTGCAATTTCATCTAGCGTAAGTTCATGAGCCATATTAATTCTTCTTTCATAAATTATTTATACTATTTATAACAATTATAAAAAGGGATCGTCTTTTTGACCATCCCTAAAATTTTTTTGTTACTAAATTATTCACTAAGCCGTTTCCCAGATTTGAACTGGGGACCTCCTCCTTACCACGGCGGTGCTCTACCTCCTGAGCTAAAACGGCAGATATCAATTTAATTATAGCAAAAAGGACCAGGAACGTTTTTACATTCCTAGTCCTTAATTTTTATTTATTATTTAATTTTAACTAGAGTATACTTTCTCTTACCCTTACGGATAATTACATATTTTCCATCAAAATCACTATCTGGTTCGATAATAAAGTCAATATCATTTTGGCGCTCACCATTTACGTAAATCGCACCATTCTTAACGTCTTCACGTGCTTGACGCTTAGATGGTTCAATCTTAGTTTCAACCAAAAATTCTACGATATTCTTAGACTCATGGGTTACTTCAGCACTTGGAGCGTTCTTCAAAGCTTGCTCAATTTGAGGAACTGATAGGCTCTTAACATTACCTGAGAATAATGCTTCAGTAATCATTTGAGCTTCTTTCAAGCCTTCTTCACCATGGACAAACTTAGTAACTTCTTCAGCTAATTTCTTTTGAGCTGCTCGCTTCCAAGGTTCTTTTTCAGTCTTTTCAGCTAAATCTTCAATTTCTTCACGAGATAAGAAAGTAAAGTACTTGAGATACTTGATAACATCGCGGTCATCTTGGTTGATCCAGAATTGGTAGAATTCATAAGGACTAGTCTTTTCTGGATCAAGCCATACAGCTCCACCAGCAGACTTACCAAACTTAGTACCGTCAGCTTTAAGCATTAATGGAATAGTTAAACCAAATGCTGGACGGTCTGAACCTTCAAGTTTGTGGATCAAGTCAATACCTGCAGTAATATTACCCCATTGATCACTACCACCAATTTGGAGTTGTACGCCATTATCTTTATTTAAATGGTAGAAGTCAATTGCTTGCAAAATTTGGTAAGTAAATTCAGTAAATGAAATACCATTTTCCAAACGACTAGCAACAACATCCTTATTAATCATGTTATTAACTTGGAAAAACTTACCGTAATCACGCAAGAAATCGATTAAGTTTAACTTACCTAACCATTCCGCATTATTCTTAATTTCAAAGTTTTCTGTACCGAATAATTTCTTCATCTGAGCAGTTAATTTTTCTTCATTATGTTTAACTTGCTCAGCGGTTTGAAGAACACGTTCAGTCTTTCTCCCAGACGGATCACCAATTGAACCAGTACCACCACCAATTAAAATTACTGGGTGATAACCAGCCATTTGGAATCTCTTCATAATCATGAAAGGAATTAGGTGTCCAATATGAAGAGAATCTCCGGTTGGATCAGTTCCGCAGTAAAGAGCTAAATCATCATGTTCTGCTAAGTACTTACGCAAACCCTCTTCATCAGTTTCTTGATTAATAGCTCCACGCCATTTTAAATCTTCTAAAATATCAAATTTTGCCATAAACTTTCTCCTAACAAAAACGTCCCTAGACTTCTTTCGAAATCTAGGGACGACTAAATTACTTTATTAGCCGTGGTACCACCCACGTTTACGCCTAATGCGCCTTAAAATAGTTGATACGGAAACTACCCCACCATGTACTTCGCCTACTTAACCTGCCTAGCTTACACCAACCGCTAGTTCTCTGAACACTGAATTAAGTGGCTACTATATTACCTATGATCATAAGGGAGAATGGCTATTTAGTCAACTGCTTATTTATAAAAACCCTTAGTCTCTAAACTGTATCCTTTCCCAGCAGACATGTCATATTGAATTAATTGATAATCTTTTAGTAACTCTTTTTGTTTCTTAGTTAATTTCTTCTCAGAAACTTGCTTACCATTTTGATCGATTAATTCAAAGCCATCATCTCCAGAATAGTTAATAGTGATAGCAGGTAATTCTTGATAAATCTTAGTAAGCAAGGCTTGATAAGCTGTTACTTTTGAATTAGTTTGCTCTAAAGCCATTGGAATAAAGGAAGCTGTTGAGACATATTTATTTGGCTTGATTTTACTCTTAGCACCATGCTCACGGGCATACTTATTTGAATAGATAAAGTAGTTCGTTGCATGTAATTTTACCGGATACTTGTTTAATTGTGTCTGATCAATAATTGCTGGGTAGTGGTCACCATAAAATACAAGGGTAATTGGCTTATTGATTTTATCAATTTGTTTAATGAACTTTTTCACAGCCTTATCTGTGTATTCAATACCTTTAGTATATGCAGCAAAACTGTTTTTAGTATTTTCATCAGAAATTAGAGACCCACTGACATTTTCTTTATATTCATTTGGAGAATAATAATCACCATATGGAATATGGTTTTGCATTGAAATTAAATTGATAAACTGACCATCTTTTTGACTATTAATTTGTCGCAAACCATTTTGATAAGCTGTCTCATCAGATAAATATGGATTAGTTCCAATAGTCTTTTTGTCGTAAATCTTATACTTAGAGCCTAAGTAAGCAAATTTATTAAACTTAAAGCGACGATAATTATCAATTCGGCCGTAGAATGTACCATTAAATGGATGTAAGGCACTGCTGTACTTAAAGTCCATTCCAATTGTTGGATAAAACTTGTAACGGAATGTAACTTGCGTGTATGGCGTGATTGTAGTAGAAAATACTCCCATGTTAAATCCAGTTAAGGATTCATATTCCATATTTCCAGTTCCGCCACCATAACCAGCACTAAGCATGTGGCCAGAAGTAGTGGTTGTCATCAATTTTCGAATATATTTAATTGGATCACGAACATCATTAGAAATCTTAACACTTGGAAATTCTTTTGGATCAACAAAACTTTCGCTAAGATTAAAGACAAGTGTTTGATCACTTAACTTATTCTTTCTCGTCTTATTAATGCTTACTGCTTCATTCTGATATTTTTCAACTACTTTTTTTATGGAACTTTCTGAGTAATTAGCTGGCTTATCCATGATCGGCACTTTAATAAAGTCTAGAAAAGTCAGAATTGAGCCGTTAGCTCCCGTACTATCTGGTGGATTTCTAAAGTTAGGACTATTATCAAAGCCCTTGGAAATATAATAGATCGGTGAATTTTCATCGTTAAACCACAAAGGTGTAATTAAAACTAAGAGGCTAATAACCAATTTTATCCAGCTTGATTTTTTACGCTTGAGATTAATTGGAAACTTCTTTTCTAAAAAGACAATTAAAACGATTAGGACAGCTAATCCAATTAAAATATAGATTAAATTATTTGTCCCCATCATTGGAATTAAAGTTTTCCAATTAACAATTTCACCAATTTCGGTTGGATAAACGGGCTCTTCTCTCAAGCTCATTTTAATGCCATTAGCAATCGCAATTCCTAAACCCAAAATAGTTGGAATACTTGCTGCTACCCAGAAGTGCTTGGTAATTACATAAAAGACTTCAAAACATGCTAGAAGAAAAATACTGGACAAAATAACAGTTCCAAGTCTACTGGTAAAAATATAAGTCAAGGTAACGTTAACATTACTCTTAAATGTAAAGAAACCAATAATACTTACAACCATAAAATATACAAAGAGACATATTATTGGCCTATGCTTCTTAAGGAAATTCAAGCCGCTGTTTAATAGATTAAGAAGATCATTTAAATCTGTGCCAGTAAATTTATTCAGAAAGTTTTGCACATGCTTGTTTGATAGAACAAATTTATTAAAAATAAAATTAATAATAAAACTTGCGATCAATAATGACAGAATTAAGAGAAAAGTGACTTTTTTACTAACAGGAGCCAGTAATAATTGAAGCTTTTCCTTCCATAAAGTCATTCCATAAGCAGTTGTCCCAAAGATAATTGCAGGAATTAAAAGAGACAATGCACTATGTGATACATCTACCAACCATTTTCTAAAAAGTAATCCGCCAGTTACTACAAATAAGATCATCAATGGCGATGATAGACTCATTAACAAGCTCGTATTCCATGACATGTTCATCTGTGTGAAGACAACAGCTTGTGGAGTTTGAATTGGTATTAATTGAATAGTGAAATAATAAACTGCGGGAAGTAAGATTACTGTTGCAACTGTTAAGGCAGCTACTAGCCTCTTAGATACAGTAATTTTTGAAATAAGCATTCCCCAGGTAAATGGCAATACCAAATAGAGACCAAAAATACTATAGCTAGTTAAAAGCGAATTACCTGCACTTAAGGTAAAGATCAAAATTGTAATTGTAGTTAATAACAAAACATTTTGCTTAGTACTTAACTTATTTTGCAGCCTAAAAATAAAAGGTTGAAAGAATAAAGAAATAATAATCCCACTAAATAAAGCTGATGTACTTGTTAAAACGGGAAAGAAGATTCCCCACAAGTTCCAAGCAGAGAAAAATTGCGGCAAAGAAATAACGAACACTAGATAAAAGATGACTAGGGTAATTACTCCTTCAAGCCAACTTTTAACTGTTTCCTTAAAGCTGTATTCCTTGTCACCATAGCTCATCCCATACCAAACCATCACGGCTAGCTCTACTAAACCAATCATTAAACCAATTTTTGTTCGGCCAGCAACGGTTGGCGGATTATAATTCCAAAAGCCTAAGGTTTGAATTAATATTCCCAGCAGTAAAACTATAAGTAAAATCCACTGGATTGTCTTTTTCAATACTGATTTCATTTGTATATCCCCAACTTTTTCTTAATTGTGACTAATACATCCACACGCTTACCCTTACCAGTAAAGAAATCGACAATATCTTTTCTAAATTGAAAAATCATGATTAAGGTAGCAATTAAAAAGATTAACCCTTGTTCCCAGCCAAAATTAATCCAAGTAAAAATGCTGAATCCTAACATATAGACCAACGGTGGTATAGTAAGGTTCTTCATAATAATGACTAAAAATAGGCCAATTAATAAAGCAATTAAGCCCGCTCTCCAATCAAAAAAGACAATCCACAATGCAGTGACCGCTACTCCTTTACCACCCTTAAAATAATTCCAAAATGGGAAAGAATGTCCTAAAACCACTCCAAGACCTGCAAAAGACAGATCTAGACGATTACCATGATAAATAAAGTAAACAATTAACAAAGCAGCTAAAGTTTTGGCTAAATCACCAATGCAAGTCAGAATACCCCATTTTTTACCAAAAACTGCTCCGACATTAGCCGTTCCTGGATTACCAGAACCGTATTTAGTCGGATCTTTATGCAAAAATATTTTTGTAACAATCATAGCAAAAAGGATATTTCCGAGGAAATATCCTATTACTAGCGAGACAAATTCATCCATTAGTACGCTCTATCTCCATTCCATAATTCATCCGTATGCGGATCATATATGTAGTATACCTGATTAGAGTCACCACTGTTCCAATTAAATTGGGAATTCATTGAATTTTGATAAGTTTCATTATTATCAATATCCATCGAATCTAACCCAAGATCATTTCTCACAATATTTGAAGTTCTTTGTAATTCTCTATCAGACATTACTTGGTACGAAGCGTCTCCAATCATTGCTCCTACACCATGCAAGTAGTCACTAGACATATTGTTAGTACATTTACGATAGTTTTTACTAATCTTAACCATTGAATCAAAAGTTAAGTTTGTCCTCAGGCTAGTAGACACTGAACCTAAAATTGAATCTAAATTTTTGAGAGTATTAAAGGATAGTGCGTGCTCTAAAACGGACATAATGACCTCACGCTGTCTCAATTGACGACCGTAATCTCCCTTAGGATCGTCATAGCGCATTCTAGAGTAAGCTAAAGCTTGATTACCATTTAAGTGAACTGTTTTTCCTTTAGTAAAGGTATAGCCATCATAAGTAAAGGTCAATGGTGGCGTCACTGTAACGCCACCAACTCCATCAACAATCTTACGCATGCCACCCATATTCATCGAAATATAGTATTTTATTGGCACATTGAGAACTTTACTTGTGGTCTGCATTGCCATCTTTGCTCCGCCAATATTATAAGCGGCATTAATTTTATGCACACTAAAGCTATCTGTACCAATCATCCGGGCCATTGTATCACGTGGAATGGACATTAAAGAAAGTTTCTTTTTGGCCAGATTCACGGTCACTAAAATCATTGTATCCGAGTTTCCGCGAACTTCTTTTCTGCCAAAGGCTCCCGTATCTGTTCCTAACAACAAAATATTAAAGGGCTCCTTACCAGAAAAGCTATCTTGCTTGACTGCTGTTTTAGGATCATAAGTTTTATCAAAAGCATTTTTTGCTTTTAAATAAACGGAACCTGCATAAATTCCAAGTCCTAAAAACAAAACTAAAACTATCCCAATAATAATTTGGACCTTTTTTTTCTTATTATGTTTTTCTCTATTCAACTCAACTCTTGAGTGAATAGGTTCTTGGGGCTTATTATCCATAATATTCTTTCTCAAACTTTCTTAAAACAAGGATATTATAGCAAAATTACATTCTTAAAACTTAATTATGACAAATCTTAACTAATTAGTAAAAAAGGGGAAAAACTTATTGCTTCCCTCTTTCTATCTTATTTTAAAGTAATTGTTGTTGAAAAATGTGTGCTTTCATCTGGCTTTAAGAAGTTATTTCCCTCTTTTTTCATCCAATCAGTTAATTCGTCACTTTTAACATCAGGTAGTCCAGCAAAAGGCTCCATACATAAGAATTTAGCCTCTGGATCTATCATTGTCCAAAGTGCCACATATGGAAAATCTTCTAAAGTTAAAGAAATCTGATGGTCAGATTTTGCACTCGATAATACAATTCCAGTTAATCCAGGATTGTTAATAATAATCAACCCATCATCAAATTCTGAATATGATAAAGGTAACGTACTCTTTTCTGCCTTAGGTACTGGAATAACTTTACCATTTCTAAATGGAATAGGATCAATTTGGAATTGAGTTAATTCTGTAACTTCTGGACTTAATGAAACTTCATAATCAGAAAATTCCAATTCATCTCCAGCGATTGGAACATTAAATCCTGGATGGAATCCAAGACCAAAAGGCATCGTTTCTTCTGAATTATTTTTAACTAAAAATTCTACCTTTAATTGGTTAGCCTCTAACGTGTAAGTAACCATTAGACTAAAGTGAAAGGGATAAACAGTTAAAGTTTCTTCATTTTCAGTTAAAGTCAAACTTACTCTATCATCCCCCTTGTCCACAACTGTCCAAGGATAATCCCGTGCAAAGCCATGTTGCTTCATCTCATATATTTTTCCATTTAAAATATATTTATTGTCATTCGATTTTCCGATTGCCGGAAAAAGAATCGGAGCATGTCTTTCCCATTCACTCCCATTCCAGATATAGTCGGCATTCGTAGTCTTATCAACTACATGAGTAATTTGAGCGCCGACCTCATTAATTTCAACCTTTAATTGGTTGTTTTCAATTGCTAGCATCCATTGTCCTCCTAAACAATTTCGACCAATCCCATTTTGAAAATATCACGCCATACTTAATATGTCAACTGTAAGCGATAACATATAATTTATTATTGAATTCTCTATTTCTTTACTTGTTATTTAACTTTAAATACTTTTCTATTTGTTAAAAAGCTCTATGTATTTAACTTGACTTTTAATTTAGTTCTAATACTAAAAATGATTTATGAATTAGGACAAGTTGATACAAAGAAGGCATCCCAGACGTGGGATGCCTTCTTTCATTCCTTAGAATAATGTAGTTAACATTGCACCGCCAATAATTAAAATTAGGCCTGCAATGGTAAAGATCAAGCCTTTGCGAGTTTTCTTTTCGTGTAAGAAAATCAAACCACCTAAAGTAGAAATCACTACACAAAGTTGAGAAATAACGAAAGCCATGTTAACTCCGTTATCTTGAACAGAAAGAATGTAAGCTAATGCGGCAATTGCATAAAGAATACCTGCCCCACCACTTTGAACTGTAGATTTTTCTTTCCAAACATGTAAATTCTTAGTAACCAATGTATAAATAAATACAGCTACTAACATACCAAAAGTTTGACCAAAGAAAATAGAAATGCTGTTTCCATGTAAAGCCTTTGGAATAGAACTTGAAGTAATATATCCAAGTGAAGTTAAAACAAGCAAGATAATAGTACTTACTTGATTAGATTTGTTTCCTTCACTTGTTCCACGATCAGTCAATGAAGTTAAAACAACTCCAATGATCAAAACTAAGATTCCAATGAAGCCGTAAAGTTTAGCTTGAGGGCTGCTCCACTCACCAAAAACAAGTACCCCAACAAGAGGAACCCCGATTAATTGTAAACCGGTAGAAAGTGGCATAGTTTCAGAAACACCAATTTTTTCATAGGAAATATATTGACCAACTTGACCAATCACCCAGCAAGCTCCTCCTAATGCAGAAAGCAAGAAGAGTGACCAGCTCATTGCTGGATGCATAATTGCCATTACAATTGCGCCAAAAATAAATGAAGCAGCAACAGTACCAACGATTTGATTATAAACTGTACTATTCTTTACACTTGCAATAACTAAGGGCATAAGTCCCCAGCCGATTGCTGGTAAAAACAAATAAACATATTTCATAATTTTGTATCTCTCCTAAATTTTTAAACAATTAATTCTATCAAGGATCGATACAGTCTGACAAGAGCTAATTATGAAATCCTTTTCTTTTTCATTAAAATTCTGTTACTCCGCCAAACTAGAATAAGTAAAATAACCTCTCCAATTAAAGGCAAAAAGATAATATTTAAAGAGGTAGCACTTGCAAATAACATATGCAAAACAACTGCTACTAAAATCATGATCCAAGAAGTCCATCTTCTAAACCATGGTTGCCAAATACTTCCCGCTAAGACGAGATAATATACACACAGAACAAAACCCAAAATAAGTAGCCAAGTTTGTCCCTGTACTGTAAAGATCTCAGCTCCCATAAGAGCTGCAAATCCGCTGATATAGGCTAAATATGCTAAAACCAGCATCATGACAAGTCTAATGATTAAAAGCTCACTATTTTTTTGCTTCATGACTAAATTATTTTTGAAAATTACCATTCCAATCCAAGTTAGTAAAAGCAAAGCAATCACTAGACCAATAGTAAAATTCATTGCCATTTGATTAGTCATGAAAAAGACAATAATCAAAATCAAACCTAATTCATAGTAAAAATTAAGTGCAAAAATACTGCTCCTTAGTTCCATCGGTAGCCAAAGTAAAACTATCGCAACAATAAAAAAGATAGTACATCTATCTTTGAGCCCTTGATCAACTAGAGCATAGTTAGGTACATAGACCAAAGTAGCAGCCAAAACTCCTAGAAGAGATAAAGCAATCTTTATCCAGATATCTTTTGTTAATTTTTTCATTCGTAAATTCTCCCTTGTTCAAATTATCGCATTTTTCAAATTTAGAATCTTCGAAAAAATTACTTACGAGAAAAAATTTTTTCTGTTAGTATGATCAGCGACGCTTTTTTAGAAATTAAATACAGGAGGAATTTTTTTGAAGAAGTACAATCACAAACACGTCCTGAATTAAAGCCGCTGATTTTTGTTGCTCATCTTTGGATGGCAATGGCTGCGCTAATGATTGGAGCCTTTGTAGGGATGTTATCTGAAGCATCGTTAAACATTGCTTTGCCGCAATTAATGAGCGCTTTTCATGTCAGAAGCGGTACTATTCAATGGCTCGTTACCGGCTATATGTTAATTATCGGTATTATCTTACCACTTTCAAGTTTGCTTACTAAGTGGTTTACAACACGACAATTAGTTATTTTTGGTCTATGTGCTTTCTTATTTGGAGCGATTATTTCTGCCTTAGCACCTAGTTTTGAAATTTTACTTTTAGGAAGAATGATTTAAGGAATCGGAACAGGCATTGTCTTACCGCTAATGTTTACTGTCGCAATGCAAATTTTCCCGCCTAATCGTTTAGGGGCAGCAATGGGTGTTTGCGCGATGTTAATTATACTAGCTCCCGCAATCGGACCAACAGTTACCGATTTAATTTTAGCCAAATTATCTTGGAATTGGATTTTTTGGATGTTCGTACCATTTTTGGTAGTAGCAATCATTTTTGCTTTTACTTCATTAAAAAACACAACTAAAATTACTAGGCCTAAAATCGATTATCTTTCTATTATTGAATCGGCCGTAGGTTTTGCCAGTTTGGTGGCTAGTGTTAGTTTAGCCTCTGACCTAGGCTTGACTTCTGTACCTGTAATCGGATTATTTGTTCTAGCAATTATTGTTTTGGCCCTTTATGTTCATCGCCAACTTATGTTAGAAAATCCAATTTTAAATTTAAAAATATTTTCTATTCCACAGTTTCGAACTGGTGCCCTGTTAGTCATGATTGATTTTGGTATTATTTTGTCAGCAATGTATTTATTGCCACAATTCATCCAAAATGGACTTTCAATTGCTGTGGCCCTTACCGGTATCATTATGCTTCCAGGCGGTATTATTAATGCTTTAACCTCCGCTCTCGCTGGTCGAATTTATGACAGTCAGGGTGCTAAGAGACCTACCATTTTAGGTTTTATTATTGCTTTAATCGTGCCCTAATGCTTGCCTTAGCTGCCCCAACGGCTCCTATTTGGTATATTATTTTAGCTCAGATCATTCTAATGATTGGCTGTCCACTAGCTATGTCGCCTGCCCAAACTTATGCTCCAAACGCGATTCAAGGACCAGAATCTGCTGATGGTTCAACAATCACGAATACCCTTCAACAAATTGTAGGTGCGATTGCGACTGCTATTGCAACGATTTTATTGGCTACAGGACAAAGTACTGTAGCTGGCTCCAGTGCTGTTAAATTCACTAATGGTACTCACTACGTCTTTTACTTCACTTTAGTTTTAATCGTAATCGGATTATTATTAAGCCTAACTATTAAAGAAGATCAAAACTCTTAAATTTTAATATTTCTCATTAAAAAAGCCGAAGCTCCACGTGAACTTCGGCCTTTTGTCATATTTATTTTTTCTCTTTAATAATGTAAATTGGTCGATTCTTAACTTGAATATATACCCTACCAATATATTTACCTAAAATACCAATGCAGAGAAGTTGTAGACCACCAAGAAGCAATATAATGCATACCATTGAAGCCCAACCAAAAATGCTTGAACCTGGGTAAAGCACACGACGGATAATCACTGCTATCAATCCAATAAGTGATAAGATAAACGATCCTGTACCAATCCAGACAGCTAAGTTAAGTGGAGCTTGAGAAAAGTCAGCAATCCCATCCATAGCATATTTGAATAGCTTCCAAGTACTCCAGTCACTTTCACCAGCAACACGTTCAACGTTGTGATAGTCTAAATACTTGGTCTTAAATCCAACCCAAGAGAAGATCCCCTTTGAAAAACGGTTGTATTCAGGCATATTCAAAACTGCGTCTACCATTTGACGAGTCATCATTCGGTAGTCACGAGCTCCTGGAACGATTTCAGTATCAGAGATCTTATTAACCACCTTATAAAACATATCACTTAAGAAGGACTTAAATTTAGCTTCTCCAGTACGATCCACTCTACGGGTTCCAATACAGTCGTATTCTCCGGTTTTAATTAGATCATACATTTGTGGTAAGAACTTAGGAGGATCTTGTAAGTCAACATCCATTACAACTACATAATCTCCAGTTGCCGCTTGAAGTCCAGCGTAAAGAGCGGATTCCTTACCAAAGTTTCTTGAAAATGAAACAAAGTGTACATGCTCTGGATCCTTCTTGCGTAGTTCTTTAATTTCTTTTAGGGTATTATCCTTCGATCCATCGTTAATAAACCAATATTCTGGTTCTAGATCAGGAATAGTATCCATTACTTTATTCACTGCGGGATAAAAAAGTGGTACAGATTCTTCTTCATTATAACAAGGAACTATAATTGATAATTTTTTCATACTTTAACAGTCTTTCTTATTACTTTCTAACGTCTACGTTTGGTTTAGTAGTTTTAATTTTTCTAAAGGTAAGTAACTTATTAATTACAAATTGGATCAAGGTAGCGATAAATGTAGAAACAGCCTTTACAATCAATTGATTATAGCCAAGTTGAGTCACAAAAATAAATAGGCAGATAGTTGTAAACAAAGTTGTAATTTGTCCTACTAAATAATAGGAGATAAATCTTACTAATAATTTATCGTGAACCTTAAAGTTAAGAAAACTATTCCAGAAAAAGTTGTTGATCAACCCACAAGATGATGAAATAAAATTAGCTACTTCGACTTGCATCTTAAAGTGAGTTAGAATGGCAAAAATTCCAAAGTCAACACCTAATCCTAACACACCAATTAATACATAAATTATTAGCTGTCGCAAGTCTTCATTATGAAGTATTCTTTTAAAAATACCCACGGCTTATTTTCCCTTCTTTAATCAATCATTACTTATTTTAAACTAATTCTTTTTAAAATACTTTCTTTTTGACAAATTATTAATAATTTAATACAATACACTTACTTTAAGTTAGCTCAAATCAGTCATTTTTTATTCTTAATTAAACTATTTTTTATACTCTATATTCGAAAGGAAAGATATATGGCAAAAAAATCCAAAATCGTTAAGGCTGCTAAGCAGCGTGAATTAATCAAGAAATACTATGAATTAAAAGAAGCTGGTGACGTAGAAGCATTAGCAAAATTACCGCTTGATGCTCACCCAACTCACTACCATAACCGTGATTTAAATGATGGTAGACCACATGGTTATATGCGTAAGTTTGGTATGTCACGTTTACGCTTTAAAGAATTAGCACACAAGGGACAACTTCCTGGTGTGCGTAAAGCTAGTTGGTAAAATTATAAGACTAGTTCTTAGTTAAATCAAAATTTAAACATATAGTCACACTTTAGACATTCCTGTTGGAATGTCTTTTTTTGTATTTAATACTACAAATTCTCAATTCATATTTTGATATAATTTTTATTGGGCCTTTTATAGATAGCTAATATAAGAGCTTAGTAACTTTTCATGGCTCTACACCCCTCACATATATTTTAGGTTACGGAGGTGGAAGTCATGATAATTTGGATAGGCTAGAGTGTTGGTCTGCCTTGACAATAGCTGCTATTGCTATCGGCATTGTCTTAAACGCATTGGGTATTTTCCTAATCCGTGCAGCAATTGCTTATGCAATAACAAAAAAGGCTAATCACAAGGATTAGCCACACAATCAGTCATCTTAAGTTACGATTGAAGGTAGAGACTCGCACTCTCTATCTCCTTTTCTTTTACAATTATATAAGATTTTGAAGGGAATGTCATCATTAATATATTTTAGCTTTGTCTGATAAATTCAATATTTTTGAGGATACCGAAAATATCACCAGCAATTGATTTTACTTTAAATGATTTTCGATCATCAGCTAACTTAGCACGCATAATTACTTCATCATCTTCATTTTTTATTTTTAAATCATTACCGGACAATTCATAAGTATCATTTTCTGATGTCGTACCATTTGTCATCTTTACTTTTTTATCATTAGAAAATTCTAGTTTTGTTTTTGATGTCACACCTAAAAATGTTGCTTGGTTAGTATAAGTTCCATCTAAATGATGCGATCTATAATTACTCCATCCAATTAAGGAGATAATTGCTATTAAAGCTATTACCGCAACTACAATCCAGTTTACTTTGTTTTTCTTTAATTTTTCGTAGCTACTCATCTGCTTACCTCATTATTATTCTTTCTCAAAAACCATGGTTGTACTCATTCCGCTTCTCCAAAATACAATTAAGTTCTTTGAAGATGGAGCTTGTTTTTCACCATTAATTGTAAAATCAGTAGAACCTGCTGGATAGAATGAAACAGACCAGTTAATTTGAGCATCATCTAAGGCGCCCGTCAAACTATTCTGCGTTTTTTGGAAGGTTAAGGGATGTAGATCGTCGTTATAATTTAATCCATCTTTATTCACGACTACTTTATCGCCACCAACCATTTGGATTGTATCTGGAGTTACAGCTAAGGTAATTGGATTTTCAGTATTTACCTTATCTTCTCCACCATCTCGAACAACAATTTTTGTGGATTTCCAGGTTCCAGCTAAGCTGCTATAGTTTCCTTGCTCAATCTGATCAAAATTCATCTTGTCATCACTGTTATTGCTTTTAGCAGTGTTTTTTGTTTCTTTTTCAGCTTTATTATTGGATTGCTTTATACTAGAGCTACTTTGACTCTTATTAGCTGAACTAGAGCTAGAAGATTGTGCATTATCCATTTCTTCTGCATTCTTTTTAGACTGGCTGCTTTGATTCGAGCTCTTTTTAGTAGAAACTACTGAACTTTTCTTACTATCATGGTTTCCACTACTCGTATTTTGATTACTACAGCCTGCTAATAAAAGTGTCGACAATATTCCTGCTGTAATTAATACTTTCTTTTTCATTACTTATCCAACTTTTCCCTAATTTAATTAACGTGATGGTTAATTGTTCCACTAACTTCAACTTTTCTAGGACGGGTAGAGTTAACCGCACTAACTGTTGAAGCCACTGCAGCAATTTTAGCACTTCTAGCTGTATCTTCTTGAATAGCCTTAATCTGTTCTTGAATTGCCATTTGATTTGCTCGATATTGTTGAGTTTCAAGTAAGTTAAAAGCTTCTTGCAATGTAGTTGCTCGGTTTTCACTTACTAACTTCCATAGAAGATATACATCCCCATAATTGTAGAATTTTTCAGGGAAGCCGTTTTTTCCGTTTTGGTAAACTGGATTATTTAATTCTTCATTAAGCTTTGCTTGATCTTTAGTTATCTGTTCATTAAGGGGTTTAATATACTTAAAATATTTAAAAATCATTAAGCCAGCTGGTAGGATTGCACCAAACAAAATACCTCCTAAAGAATTTGGGTCACTAGGATTGTAACCAAAAAATGATATACCTACTAAAATCCAAAGAAAGATAATGGTTTTACGCCACTTTCTCTTTGCATTTTCTAGTCTATTTTTATCATCAGACAAAGTTTGTTGTGCTTGTGCAACACCAGCGGTTTCCATTCTTTTTTGGTCAAGGTAATTTAATAATTCATTTCTATCCATACTTTTATTCTTCCTATTACTCATAAAAAAAGCATATTCGATTGGGAATATGCTTTTATAGATACTAATTTTTCAACCTATAATTAGTCGTTCTTTCTCTTCTTACTTGCACCTAAAGCACCTAAGCCAAGAGAAGCAATTGACAAACCAGCTAAACTTGCAAATAAGCTAATCTTTTCGTCAGTTCCGGCTTGTGGCAATTTGTTTTCGGTAGCTTTTGCTTGTGAGCCCTTTGTTGCAGCAGCTGGTGTAGTAGAAGTAGTACCAGCGTTAACTTTACTGTTTAAAGCAACAACATGAGCATCACTTGCTTTAGCAGCTGCATCAGTAGTCTTTACTTCATTTGAAGCATTCTTTGCTGGAGCAACAACTTTAACATCAGTAGTTTTTTCAGTTGCAGCTTTAGTATCATTCTTAACTACACTTGCAGTATTTTCAGTAGATTTGGTTTCGTTCCTAACTACGTCAGTAGTCTTAGCAGCTGAACTGTCATTGTTAGCTACTGGAGTCTTAGTATCAGAAGTAGTCTTTGCTGAAGTAGTTGAAGAGTTACTTTCAGTAGTTTGGTTAGTATTTGATGATGATGTGTTTGAAGTGCTTGTAGTTGATTGATCTTTCTTTGAAGTAGTGTCGTTTGTTACTTTTTCAGAAGATTGATCCTTCTTTGAAGTTGTATTGTCTGTTACATTTTGGGATGCTTGATCCTTCTTGGTATCAGTTGTTGATTGATTCTTGTTGTCAGAAGTATTTTCGTCTGATTTGATACCATGGTTTCTGTTGTAGGCGTCTTCATCTACTTTAATTAGATCTTTATTGTATTGATAGTTCAATGCAGTCGGAACATAAGGATTAGTGTTATATAGAACCCAATCTTTATCTTTATTTACATTTCTCGATACTAATTCTGCCAATTTATTCATATAATTATGTGCGTCATCTTTATAAGTGCTACTGAAATGAGTTCTTAAGTCGGCTAAAGTAGCTAAATATGGGCGTGAAGTAGTATCATATATCCTCTTCAATGTGCCCCAATCAGAGCTAACAGCTGTTGATTCAGGAGTAGGCATAACAAGGTCAGGAAGTGTTACAGACTCTAACGCCTCTCGTGCTGTATTTTTAGAGTTGGTTAATTGAGATATGTTATTATTTACTGCGTTGTCCAAATATGTATCTACTTTTGTTTTTGCATTATTAAGTTGAGAATTTATATTTGCATAGTCAACATTTGTATCATCTTCAAGATAGTCGCCAGCACCTACATAACTTATATCTTCTGGTTTATTTTTAAACATGTTTTCATCAGAATCAGTTTCTATATCAGAATATGTTTCAATAGGTCTATTATATGAACTTCCCTGTGTTTCTTTAGCAGCCTCATAAAACATATCTTTCGACTTGTCATAAAGCTCTTGATAATTCGGTACATCCATATTTTCATTGTCATCAGAGCGAACAGCTGCCACATCAAAAGCTTTCTTATCAGTCTTAACATCATTTTGCTTAACTTCTGTGCTATTAGCATTGTTATTATTCACTGCCTGTACATTGTCAGCTTTAGCAACATTTCCATTAAGTGCAAATGCTCCAGCTGCAAACAAAGCAGACATCAACATTGTTGTTCTTTTCTTCATTTTACATCCTCCAAAAAAGTAATAAATAACAGTTTATACAAGGGTAGTTTACCCCCCCCATTTTCAACTAAGTCAAGCCTTTTTACACAATTTGTTGTAATTTTTTACACCGCTTTAATAACTTTCCCTTTATACCAACATTTTCCAAAAGCAAAAAAATTCCGAAATTTATCATCAATCGATAGAATTTCGGAATTTTTTATTATTGATAATGCAATTTTTTCTGACAGTTTTTTTAAAATTAGCTGCTGATTTTGTTAGATCAGTCGATACTAATGTCACAAAAGCGCCAGGCTCCTCTATTTTAATCTCAGCTGGATCAGTCATTTTTGGCAATTTCTTTTCATCAAACAAAATTGTTCCCAAAGCATCTGCTGCCATTTCAAAAGCATTTTTTAATCCATGTCCTTCAGTAATAGCTCCCTTAACATCGGGAAAACTAATAAAGTAAACATTATCTTCAATTGGTTTAAAGATTGCTGGATATATTACAATTCTTTCTTTCATGATTATTCCTTTCAACAACTCAAATTACTTTATTATCTTCGTCTTATTCTAAACAAAATATGTTATAATTCTTATATAAAGAAATTCAAGATGACAAAAAAGGATTATCCAATGCCGGTTGGATAATCCCTTTTTTATTGGGAGGTTTTTGGCACACTATTTATGCCGATACTTTTTACGTCGATACTTCTTTCTCTTAGACTTAGAAGTTTTTAACCAATAGCTAAGCATAGTGCTATAAGTGGCCACTACAAGTCCAGAGACCAAAGAAACAAGGACGTCTTTAAGAAAATTCAAGATGACTACACCTCCCTTAGGGCAAGTGTGCCGTATTGATTATATCAAAATCAGAGTTTATAAATTTAAAATTTTCAAGAAAAAAAGCTCCGACTTTCGTCGGAGCTTCTTTTACTCAAGAACTAAAAATTAGTCGTCAAGCTTTTCTTTGTTAACAACATCTAACTTGTCGTCAAATGTGTAAACAACTGGTTCACCAGTCTTCATTTCTAAGTCCATAATGTCATCATCAGAGATGTTTTCAATGTACTTAGTTAAAGCACGAAGTGAGTTACCGTGTGCAGCAATAATAACGTTCTTGCCGTCAAGTAAATCTGGAGCAATGTGATCTTCCCAGAATGGCATTACACGATCTAAAGTAACGTGTAAGTTTTCGGCCTTAGGAACGATATGTGGATCAAGATTTGCGTAACGACGGTCATGTGCTTGACTGTATTCGTTATCGTCATCAATAGCTGGTGGCAAAACATCGTATGAACGACGCCAAATGTGAACTTGTTCGTCACCGTACTTTTCAGCAGTATCCTTCTTGTTTAAACCTTGAAGAGCACCATAATGACGTTCGTTTAATCTCCAAGTCTTAGTTTCAGGAATCCAAAGTTGGTCACTTTCTTCAAGTGCGTAGTGCAAAGTCTTGATAGCACGAGTTAATAATGAAGTGTAAGCTTGATCAAATTCAAGACCGTGTTCCTTAATTAAACGACCAGCCTTCTTAGCTTCTTCAACACCTTTTTCTGAAAGGTTTACATCAACCCAACCAGTAAATTGGTTAGAAAGGTTCCATTCACTTTGACCGTGACGAATTAAAACTAATTTCGACATGAACTGTATCTCCTTTAAAATTCAATGTTTCACTAACTATTTTACACGCTTATTCAAAATTTTCATAGGAATTACGAAAAAAAGCTTGATTAATTCACAAAATATTTAATGTTAAAATAACGATAGATATATTAGTTTTGATGAATTGGAAGTATTTAATTATGGAAAATATCAAGTTAGATGGTGGGCATCTCTCACTTGAACAGCTAAATGCAATTTTTAGAACAATTCCACAAGAAATGGACGTTTTAGATGAAAACGACCGTGTTGTCTGGTCCTCTATGAATGAGAATCGCCTCTTTAAGCGTACTGAAAAAGATATCGGTAAAACTGTTTTTGAGGTGCATCCCGGCCACAGTCAAAAGCATGTCAAAGAAGTCCTAGATCAAATGCACGCCGGCAAGCGTAAAAAAATCTCAATCATGATTACCAAAAATAAACAACCAATTAACATTTCCTTCTATAGTCTTCATAATGAACATGATAAATATATTGGCTGCATTGAGGTAACCCAAGCAGTAAGCAATTTACAAGTTAGGGGCAGTAAATTACGCAATATTTTAAATGTCCTTAAAAAGCACTAGAGTTAAGCTCTTAGAATACTTTTTTCAGCCAAAAATAGAGTAAAATAAAATAAGATAGATACATTTATTGGGGGAATATATTTTTATGAAGAAAAAATTCAGCTTCCTAATTTTATTGGGAGTAATTTTAGTTTCTTTATCTACAGCTTGTTCAAATAAAAGTAGTAAACAAACAAAGAGTACTGGACCTTCTGCAAGTTCATTAATCAATGCAAAATTTAATTCTAGCTTTGCTAACGGTCATTTCACTCAAACTACTAATTCTAATGAAATAAACCAAAAGTCAAAATCAGAAGGTTTATTCAAAGACAAAGGTGATGTAACTAACCTTACTTATACCTTAACTCAAAAGAAAAAATCTCAAACTGAACAAATGTGGCTTACCAAGAACAATATGTACTTACTTTTAGAGCAAAACAAGGGTCATTGGATTAAAAACTCAATTGATGCAGATAACTTTGATTCAGACCAAGTAAAAGAAAGATTCGATCCTACAACTTTTAAGAAAATTAATAAAGCTTTTGCGAAAAAAGCCACTGTTCAAAGAAAAAATGGAAATTATGAAATTAGTTTTGATGGTACTGATGCCAACCTATGGAATGCTGTCAATCCTTTGATTATTGATGCCATGAACACTCCTGGTTCTCAAAATATGCAGGTAGCCCGCTTAGTAAAATCAGCTCAAGTTCAAAATCTTAAGATCACTTATTTAATTGATCCAACTACCAAAAATGTCGAATCAATGACCTTTAAGGCCCAATATACTGCTGGCGGAAAATATAACTTCACTTGGAACCTAACTTATGACCAATTAGGTCAACACAGTGATTTAGCCGTTCCTTCTGACATTCAAAAGAATGCAATTAGTGCTGAAGACATCAAGAAAGCACAAGAAGAACAAAATAATCAATAATCATTTAGAAAGATACACTGATGGGAAAAAATAAAATCAAAGATAAAAAAATTATTTTTTCTAACAATCAAGGCGGCAAAATTGCCGCTTTAATTTTAGGTATTATTATCCTAATCGTAGTAGTCTGGGGCGCAATTATTGCATTTAATAAGCCAAGCGTTAAAGATGCATTAACTACGGCTGACAATACCAAAATTGCTACTGCACGCGTTAATGTTAAAACTACTAATGCAAAGTCAAAAATGTATTCAAATTATGTCGTCGGTCCAGATAATGCCATCCATATTACCATGAAAAGTATCCCTAAATCTGATACTAATTCTGAATTATGGGGTAACAAAGACTATGTTTACCACCGTGATGGCACGAAACAATGGAATTACATTAAACAAAATGCCATCTTCAGTGAAGTTTATTCAGGTTATAAAAAGCTCTATACTGCACATGATTTCACCCAATTTTCTGACGACACCTTTAAGCATATGACACTTAAATCTAATGGATTTAATGGTTATGTTATTTCCTATAAGGGTGATAATAGCAACGTAATTAAAAGCATGCAAAAAGCGACTACTGTCGCTCCCACTAGCGATCCACAATCAACCAATGTTAAAAATATTGATGTACGAATTTCGATTAATCGAAAAAAACAACTAACTGATATGTACTATAAAGTTACCTATAATAGTAAGAAAGAAGGTACTCTCACCTTACATCTTTATGACATTAATAAAGTTAAAAAATTAACAGTACCTTCCTCAGTTACTAAAAATGCTAAAAAATTAAATTTTAAACTTAATTAAGGAGGTTTTATTATGAAACTAGGTATTATTGGCTCAGGAAAAATTGTTCATGATTTTCTATCAATTGCTGATCAAATCCCAAATCTTGAACTTGCGGCTCTTTCAACTACTAAAAGAAGTCATCAAATTGGTCTTGAATTGCAAGAAAAATACAATATTTCAAAATTATATCAAGACAATACTGACCTATTTAATGATGCTAATGTCGATACTGTCTATGTAGCTGTTCCAAATAGTTTGCATTTTAGTATTGCCAAGGCCGCATTAGAAGCAGGAAAAAACGTCATTTGTGAAAAGCCATTTGTTGCTACAACTGATGAAGCACGTGAATTAAAAGAAATTGCTGATAAAAACCAAGTAATTATTGTTGAGGCGATCACTAACATTTATTTAGAAAACTTTAAATTCATTGAAGATAACTTAGCTAAAATTGCACCCATTCATGTCGTTAATCTTAATTACACTCAATATTCAAGTCGCTATGATGCTTTCTTAGAAGGGGACATTCAACCAGCTTTCGATCCTAAAAAAGATGGTGGGGCTCTAATGGATTTAGGCATCTACAACTTACACATTATTATTAAATTATTTGGTAAGCCAGATTCTGTTAAATATTTCCCAACTATTCAAAAAAATATTGATACTTCTGGTATCCTTCATTTGGGATATTCTGATAAACAGACCAGTTCAATTGCTGCTAAAGATAGCTTTTCACCTAATGTCAGCACCATTGAAGGTGAAAAAGGTGCACTCATAATTTACGGCCATCCTAATGAAATGCCAAAAGTTGGCATCCAATTACGAGGAGAAGAGCCGAAAGTTGTTAACCACAACAAGTATTCTCATCGAATGATTGCTGAATTTATCGAATTCACTAAGATTATTGATCAACATGATTTTACAGTTGCTGATCAAGCTTTTACCCATAGTCTAAATACTCTAGCTGTTTTACAAGAAGCAAAAAAGCAACGTTAACAAAAATGACAGGACTAAAAATCCTGTCATTTTTTTATATTTAGTTTCTTCTACCCAATTCTTCTCTAATTCTTTCTGCATCTTCACCTTTAGCTGTAAAAATTAGATGATCTCCTACTTCAATGATTGTATTTCCATGTGGCACTAGCCATTTACCATTCCGCCAAATTCGACTAACAGTCATTTGTTCAATAAAGTCTAGATTCATCAATTTCTGACCAGCATACTTATGATTTCTAACCGTTACTTCAAACAAGCCATTCCTAGTATCTGTTAAAATTCTCAAAATTGAAGGTGATTCAATTAGAGCTCTTAATACAGAAGTCTGAACATTGAAAATATTGTATATTTCAATTTTTTCACTTACTAATTTCTTAATTGTTTCCGGCTTTGGTCTCTCTTGACTAGCAATAACTCTTTGAACACCATGCTCTTTTGCTAAACGGGCAATTTTACGATTTAGGTCATCTTCAATAAATCCAGCTACTAAAATATCACAGTCAAAGACACCAGCTTTTTCTAAACATGCCTCTTCTAAGCTGTTAATTAACTTTAAATTAGCAACTTTACTCTTATAAGTATCATAGTTTTCTTTTTTATGGGTTACTAATAATACATCATACCAATTATCATGAAGCTCCTGAGCAACAGGAACAGTCATTACATTGGTTCCCATCATGACAACTCGTTGCTTAATTTTATCTTCTTTAGTTAATCTAAAGAGCGAATTAAATAGAATTGGGCCTAAGATACATACGACTACGGCTGCCAAAATAAAAGCATCTGATTGAGTTTCAGTAATTGCATTTAACTTACGAGCAACCTCTAATGTTGGAAGTACAATCGTAATTGTAGTCATAATTAAAAATGTACCCGCAAGACTGTTACGTTTATTGAAATTTCGTGTATAAACCAAAAATATAGGTAATTTGGCTAAAAGTAAGAACAATACTAAAACTGGGATTAACATTAAAGCATTTGGATTAGCCAGAAGTGACTTCAAATCTAGCTTAACCCCCGTAGTAATAAAGAAAATTGGAATAAAGAATCCATAACCAATAGAAGTTAGCTTATCCATTGTTGCTTCACTTGGTTCAAGTAACTTCATAACCATCCCAGCTAAAAAGGCACCTAAAATATTTTCTGCTCCTACACGTTCTGCGACTGTTACTAATGTAAATATTAAGAAGAAAGCCAATCGAATATCTAATTGAGTAGTTGCTTTAGAGATCTTATTAAACCATTGATATGGTTGTTTAAATCGTTTCAACAAGATAATTGCTGCTAGGAAAAGCAGAACAATAAGCCATAATCTTCCAGCATTCCCACCGTTAATTGAAGCATAGATAGTCAACAGCAATAAAGGAATTACTTCCCCTAGAACGGCTATTAATAATATGGTTTGCCCAATCGGCCGAGATAAGATTTCTTTTTCTTTTAGAGTGGCAATTACCACTCCTAAGGCTACAGTCATAAAAATAATCATAGCCAGCATAACGTCATTAAATAGGCCTATTAATTTTAGAATATAAGCTAAAGCAAATGCCGTTATTGTAATAGCGATAAAAGCAATAATTGCTATTCGTGCTGGATTAATTTTACTCCGTTTAGACTCAGGTAAATCCTTCTTTTTAAAAAGATCAAAATTAATTTCCATACCTGATAGAAACATCAGCAAAATCACACCTAAATTTGATAGAAGCGATACGCTGCTTGTGATTTTTATGGTATCTAATAAGCTTTTTCCTAGAATTATTCCAGTCACAATCTCAGCAACTGCCGTTGGTATAGCATTAATCCTAAATCGCGCCATAACGATTGGAATTACTAAAGCTGCTAAACTAACAATAAATATAGATAGATCCACTTTTCTTCCCCTTATAGTAAATTTAGTACCATTATACTAAAAAACAACAAAAAATAAGTCGGCTTTTATAAGCCAACTTATTCTATTTATTCTGCTTCTTCAAAGGTAATTCTTCTAGCAATAATTTGCTTTTGAAGTGCGGGGGTTGTTCTGAAATCAGTAAGCCATTTACTTTGAGCCGTATCACTACCTGCAGCAATTGCATCAGCTAAATTTCTAACAGGAGTGTATCCTTTAAGCATCCCAGCTAAGAAAGTTCCAAGTAAGGCATCCCCACTACCACTACTATCAACTTCTTCAATTTCAGGCGCATGTGCCATTAAAGCATCCATCATATTAACAATTGCAGCACCATTTGCACCTAAGGACAAAAGAACATGTTGTGCTCCTTTGACTACTAAGCTATGAGCCATATCAATTAATTCTTTTGTAGTTACTTCCTTGTCATCCTTTTCGAACCAATACTTCAATTCAGTCTCATTTGGCTTAATTAATAATGGGTTCATTGGCAAGATATCAAATACGTTTTCATAAGGAACATCTACTACTAATGCAGCTGCTCTTTGATCAGCAACTTTAGCCAAATCAGTTAGATAAACTGGATCTATTCCCTTAGCAAAGCTTCCGGCAATTACTAAAATGTCACCAGCTTTTAAGACTTTCAAATAATCCAATAATTTTTGTTGGTTTTTAGCAGTAATTTTAATTCCACGAGTTTGCTCAATAAATTGATTCTCAATCTCAGCTTTATCAAGCTCTTCTGCTACTTGCTCTACATTTTTGTGATTTACAATTCCAGTCGCAATTGAATCAATACCTAGTTTTTTTAAAATAAGTGAAATATTAATTCCTTTACCTACTACACTTTCACTAGGATCTAAGGTTACTGTATAAATCAAAATTATATCCTCCATGCTTTTTTCATAGTTTATTATAAGACAAAAAAGACATGATGCCCATTAGGATCATGTCTTTCATGTATTAGTCTATTTGAAAATTGTTCTCAAATTATCTGTAAGTTCCCCATGCTTGGTTATTCAAACGACCAACTAAATAACCATATTGACCATTTGCACGTGGTTGTCTTAACCATACATAGTTACCAGAACGGTAGTATGCATCGTATTTAATTACAGTATTAATTGGTAAAGTTTCAATAATTGGGCTAGTAGTACTTGCGCCAGTTCTTAAGTTAATTGCTCCACCAGTAATGAAAGTACCATTTTGTTTAGTCCAACTAGCATTGTTATTAGTATTTACTTGCTTAGGAGTAGTTTGTTGAACAGGCTTATTAGCTACTGCATTAGTAGCTTTAGCAGAACCTTCTTTGAATGTTCCCCATGCTTGACCATTGTCACGTCCTACTAAGTAACCATATTGACCATTTGCACGTGGTTGTCTCAACCATGTGTATTGACCCTCAGTACGGTAGGCATCGTACTTGATTTCTGTGTTTGTTGGAAGCATTGCAATTACTTTACTGTTAGTGCTTGCGCCAGTTCTCAAGTTAATTGCTCCACCGGTTACAAAGACACCGTTTTGCTTAGTCCAATCACTGTTTACGTTAGTGTTTGTACTTGGCTTGTTAGTTGGCTTAGCTGGTTTATTAGCAGGCTTAGTTTCTGCTGGCTTACTTGCTGTTGCAGAACCTTCCTTGAACGTTCCCCATGCTTGGCCATTGTTACGTCCTACTAAGTAACCATATTGACCATTTGCACGTGGTTGTCTCAACCATGTGTATTGACCCTCAGTACGGTAGGCATCGTACTTGATTTCTGTGTTTGTTGGAAGCATTGCAATTACTTTACTGTTAGTGCTTGCGCCAGTTCTCAAGTTAATTGCTCCACCGGTTACAAAGACACCGTTTTGCTTAGTCCAAT